>CAZQUC010000217.1:0-5425 GCA_964596095.1 uncultured Enterobacteriaceae bacterium | reverse complement strand
TAAGTTGCTGGCGCGATCTTGGCTGTCAAGACGGCGCCAGGGCGTGTTTGAAAAGCGCAAATATCCGCAAGATGGGGAGGAGTTGCCAGGAGCCGGGATGCCGTTAGAGTGCGGCCATGCCAGCGACTTTGGAGCAAGCTCCCCGCCCCGTGAAGGGATTGATGACGTCCGAGGAATTCCTCGACTGGCTGCAGCCGGGCGTTCATGCGGATCTCATCGCCGGTGAAATTGCCATGCACTCTCCCGTCAATCTCCGCCATGCCAGACTGATCAACTTTGCGGATGCTCTGCTGCGGGCTTATCTCGAAGAAGAAGACCTCGGGGAACTCCACCGCGAAACCGTCGCCGTGCGGCTGAGCCTCCGGGAGACGTTCATGCCGGATCTCGCTTATTTCACCAAGGCCCAGGCGGCGCGGCTGCCCGAGACGCATGCGCCTTTCGCTCCGACCTTTGTGCTGGAGGCCCTCTCGCCCGCGACCGCCAAAAATGACACCGGAAGGAAATTCGCCGCCTATGAATCGCATGGCGTGCAGGAATACTGGATTCTCGATCCCCAGAAATTGGAGCACCGGTTTTACCGGCGCAGCGGCGACATGCTGGAGGAATTCGGCGCCCGGGAAGAGCGGATCGATTCGACCAGCATCCCCGGATTCTGGATCAAACGTTCCTGGCTCGATCCCGCCAACTTGCCAAAGGTGAGCGAGTGCCTGAAGCTCCTGCTGGCCGCCCGGCGCAAGCGACGGCACTAACCGAGGCCGCCGGTCTCTCCGCGCGCTCTCGACAAAGATTCTGTTTCGCTCTATGATAATCAAATGAGAGCTTCTCTCGAACAAATCAAAAATGACATCAGCCGGCTGCCTCCCGTAGAGCGTTATCGGCTGTGGCGCGAGTTGGAGGCTGAGTTCAACCCGTCCCCTGTTGATGACGAAGACGGAGGGGCCGGCGTGGAGAACGCGTGGGATGAGGAAATCGCCGCCCGCTGCCGAGAGATCGAGGAAGGCACCGTGGAGTTGCTGTCGGTCGAGGAGGCAAAACGACGCATGGCCGCTTTCATGGCAAAATTACGAGCAGCCCGACAAAGCCATCCGGCATGACGCCTTCCGTCTTGCACCCTGAGGTGATCGGAGAATGGTTGGATGCTCTTGAATATTATGAAGCGATCCACGAGGATCTGAGCGAAGCCTTCAACGCCTGTGTGGAGAATTACCTCGACCGGATCCGCGCTCACCCCGAACTATTCCGCATTCGCCGGCTCCAGGTCCGCCGGGTGAACCTCAATCCGCAGTTCAACGAATGGTATCTGGCTTACATGCTCTGGCACGGACGCGTGGTGATCCTTGCGTTGGGCCATGCCAAGCGCCGCCCGTTTTACTTCCGCGAGCGGATAGCCCAAGCCCGCACCCTGTTTTGACCGCCGCCGCCGGACTGTTCAGAGCGAAGTTGACGCCACGGCGGAAGCCTCCATGATCCGCGCCATGCCTAATGACACATCGGAGAGTCTCAAACAGGAAATCAAGGAAGCGATGGTGGAGGAGCTGATGCTGCAGCAGGAGGCCGACGCCATTGGTGACGAGGTGCCGTTGTTCCAGCCCGATGGTCTCGGGCTGGATTCGGTGGATGCCTTGCAGTTGGTGGTGGCCTTGGAGAAACGCTTCGGGCTGAAAATTTCCGACGCCGAAGCCGCCAAGGGCATTCTGCTCAATGTCGGCACCATCGCGCAGGCGGTGGCGGCCTTCCGCAACGCCCAGGCCCCGGCCCAGCCATGACCCGCCTGCATCTCGCCGATCAGCCGCCCTTCACCACCAAGGACGGCTCCACCATCCGGTCCATCCTCGACCGGACCAACGCGCCGGTCGCCAACCAAAGCCTCGCCGAAGCGCAACTGCCGGCCGGGACTGCCACCCAGCGGCATTTTCACAAACTTTCGGAAGAGTTTTACTTCATCCTCGACGGCTCCGGGAGCATGGAAATCGACGGCGAAACCGCGCCCGTCACCGCCGGCGACGCCATTCTCATCCCGCCCGGCGCGTGGCACCAGATCACCGCCGCGCCGGAAGCCGGCCTGCGCTTTCTTTGCTGCTGCGCGCCGCCGTATTCGCACGAGGACACGTATTTCTGAGTGATCTCGGAAGACTCGCAAAAAATGCGAATTTTAGACTTGCTCCCCAGAGGGAAAAATCGTTAGAACCCCCCGTATGAAACCCCCAAAACCCCTCGGGGCGGCCTGTGCCGCCCTGCTCTTTTGCTTTTTAGCTTCCCTCTCCTTCGCCCAAAACCCCGATGATTCCTTCGTCGAAGTCGATCCGGCAGAAGCGTGGGAAGAGTTCATCAGCCTCGGCGAATTCAATACCGACGGCGATGCCGAAGGCTGGGTGACGGGCGATTTCGATGGCGGCACGGTCAGCGACGGCGCGTGGAGCGGTTTTACCATCGGCGGCGATCCTATTTTCGAGAAAACCCTGGACGAGCCCATCGATGTGAGCGCGACGCCGCGCGCGGTGTTGGAATTCCGCATGAAACGGTCAGCTGGCGACATGTCGAACATCCAGGTCTTCTGGGGGGACGCCGGCGGGGGCTTCGCCGAGCCGGTGCGGCGCTCGACGATCCTCGCCGAACGGATCCCGGACGACGGGGAATTCCACACCTACCGGCTGCCGCTCGCGGGCCGCATCGCGGGAGAACTGCGCGCCCTCCGCATCGACCCCACCATCTCCGATGGCATCGAAGTGGCCTTCGACTACGTGCGCTTCACCGCCACCGGCATCGACACCACGACCGTGCTCGAGATCGATCCGGAAAACCTCGTCAATTACTACGTCAGCCTCGCGGAGTTCAACACGGAAGACGATGCGGAAGGCTGGGTTTTCACCGAGCACATCGCGAACCCGACCATCGCGGGCGGCGTGCTCAGCGCCACCGCGGGCGGAGGGGATCCCATCCTGTTCAAGTCCGGACTGGACTTGCAAACCGTCTCCGGGGATTACGACATCCTGGAGATCCGGATGAAGCGCGAAGAGACGGACAACACACGGATGGATATTTTCATCCAGGATGGATTGGGCGGGTTTTCCGAGGCCACCAAATTCACGCTCGGCGGCGGCCAGGTGCCCTCCGACGGCGAATTCCACGTCATCCAGATCGACGCCAGCCAGCGCTGGGTGGGCCTGCTGCAGACGCTGCGCCTCGACCCCACCTCGGACGTGCTGGGCCTGTCGTTCGAGATCGATTACATCCGACTGGGAATCGTCGCGCCCGACGGTGATGGCGACGGCCTGCCCGACCGGGTGGAGACCAATACCGGCGTCTTCATCGATGCCCACGACACCGGGACCAAGCCCGACGTCGCCGACACGGATGGCGATGGCTTCAACGACGGCGACGAGGTGCGGTATGAAACCGATCCCAACGACTCCAACTCCAAGCCGAACGCGCGCCTCAGCGGCTACACCTTCCTCGCGCCCGTCTATGTCATCGACCAACCCATCACCGCCAACAACCCGGTGGTGGATAACGGCACGCCCACGGGATTCACCATCTCCCCTGCCCTGCCGCCCGGCCTGTCACTCGCCCCGGCCACCGGCGTCATCACCGGCACCCCGACCGCGCTCGCGGCCGCGGCCACCTATACCGTCACCGTCTCCTTCACCGCCGCCCCGGCCTCCTCGTTCGAAATCCAACTCGCTGTGGTGAACCCACAGCTCACGGGCTACACGCTGGAGGAAGTGACCTACAAAACGGGCCAGGAGATCACGCCCAACAAGCCCCGCCTCCTCGGCCCGCCGCCCGCCAATTTCACCATCACACCGGAATTGCCTCCAGGGTTGTTCCTCGACGATCTCACCGGCGATATCTATGGTCTTCCCGAAGAGATCTCTCCCCTGACCTCCTACACGGTGACCGGCGAGTATCAAAACTACCCCGACTCCACCGCCTTCCTCTCCATCCGGGTGCTGGCCACGCCCGTGCTCGTGATCGACCCCGACGAGCCGCTCACCGAATACGAAACCCTCGGCGAGTTCGACTTTGATAACGATCCCGAAGGCTGGAGCAGCTTCAATATTTCCCCGAGCATCATCGATGGCATCGCCACCATCACCGCCACCGCGCCGGATCCACAAGTCTTCAAAACCGGCCTGGGTTATGACATGACGGACGACGCTTATTCCGTGCTCGAATTCCGCCTGCGCCGCACGGATTTCACCCAACGCCTGCAAATCTTCTGGCATGATGACACCGGCAACTTCGCCGAAAGCCGCAGCTTCGTCATCCCATTCTCCGACTTCCTGGAGCCCGCCGAGGATTTCCACGTTTACCAAATCCATTGGTTCGGCGCGCTGGAAGGGTCTCTCTATAGCCTGCGCATCGATGATGGCGACAATCCCGGCTGGGTGAGCGAATTCGACTACATCCGCCTCGGCCGCGCCGGCACCGGCGGAGGCGGCACGACCCGTCCGCTCGTCATCACGCAGTTCGGCTACCAGAGCGCCTCCCACGAAGCGAGCCTGACCTGGACATCGGAAAGCGGCCGGCGCTACACCGTGGACTACAGCGATTCGCTGCGCACGGGCCAATGGAACCCGTTGCAAACCGACATCGTGGCCACCGGCGCGACGACCACCTTCCTCGACACCACTATTCCCGCCCAGACGCCCGTCCGCTTCTACCGCGTGCGGGAGCAAGCTCCCTGAAACCCGACGATTCACACTTCCCAACCAGCCAACACACCTGCCTCTAACATGAAAATGAAATCACTCCATATCCCCCTCCTCTCCGCCGGGCTGCTCGCCCTCTCCGCCGCGTCCCTCTCCGCCGCCGTGGCGGTGGTGAACGGCGACTTCGAAGCCAACGCCGCCGGCTACGTGGTCTGGCCCGGCTATTCCGGCAGCACCGGCGTCAATACGACGCCGGCTCCCTCCAATCCCGGTGGGCCCACCGGGTGGACGCTCGGCGGCGGCGGCGCGGGCGTCAACGGCCCCTCACTCCTCTCCACCGACTCGATCGTTCCCGGGCAAGCCGCCGGCGTGCCGGTCAGCCCCTTCACCGACAATGGCCTGACCACTGGCTCCGCGCTCTTTCTGCAACAAAGCGCCTGGGCCGAGCAAACCATCGCCGGCTTCGTCCCCGGAGCCGACTACATCCTCAGCTTCGACATCAATGCCCGCACCGGCGACATCCCCGAGGGCACCATCTATTTCAACGGCACGCAAATCGTCCCTTGGACGGCGATCACGCCGGTGGGCGAAGCCAATCCCTACCACCATTTCGATATCCCCTTCCCGGCCCCGGCGGAGGAAATCACCATCCGGTTCGAAAGCCGCGTGCTGGCCGGTGGCGCGGATTCCACGCTGCTCTTGGACAACGTGAGCGTAACCGCCGTGCCCGAGCCCGCCGCCGGCGCGCTCCTGCTGCTGGCCGCCTCGTCACT
>CAZQUC010000216.1:0-7354 GCA_964596095.1 uncultured Enterobacteriaceae bacterium | reverse complement strand
CCATGCCCGCCACCATTCTCATCGTCGATGACGAAAAGCATACCCGTGACGGGTTGCGGATGTCCCTTGAGGACGAATTCGACGTCTATGTGGCGGCGGACAAGGCGGAGGCGCTGGAGGTGCTGCGCAACGATCACGTCGATGTCATGGTCACCGACCTGCGGCTCGGCGCGGATGACGGCATGGAGGTCATCGACGCCGCGCTGCACATGCCCAAGCCGCCCATCTGCCTGATGATGACGGCCTATGGCTCGGTCGATACCGCCGTGGAGGCGATGAAGCGCGGGGCCTACCACTTCGTCACCAAGCCGCTCAATATCGACGAGCTGGAAATCCTCATCAAACGCGCCTTGAAGACGCGCGGGCTGGAGCAGGAGAACGTCTCGCTCAAACGCCAGGTGACGGAGAAATATTCTCTCGACCGTCTCATCGGCCACTCCGAGCCGATGCGGCAGATTTTCGAGACCATCGAGCAGGTCGCGCCCAGCCGCGCCACGGTGCTCATCGAAGGCGAAAGCGGCACCGGCAAGGAACTCGTGGCCCACGCCATCCACAACCTCAGCGGCCGGCCGAAGGACAAGCTGGTCATCGTCCACTGCGCGGCGCTCAGCCCGCAATTGCTGGAGAGCGAACTTTTCGGCCACGAGCGCGGCGCTTTCACCGGCGCCATCGAGCGGCGCATTGGCCGCTTCGAGCAGGCCAATGGCGGCACGCTGGTGCTGGATGAAATGGGCGAGATCGACACCTCCGTGCAGGTCAAGCTCCTGCGCGCCCTCGGCGAGCGCACCATCGAGCGCGTCGGCGGCAACGCCTCGCTGAAGGTCGATGTCCGCGTCATCGCCGCCACCAACAAGGACCTCGAAAAAATGGTCGCCGAAGGCAAATTCCGCGAGGACTTGTATTTCCGGCTCAACGTCGTGCGCATGACGCTGCCGCCGCTGCGCGAGCGCAAAGAGGATCTGATTCCCCTCACCCAGCATTTTCTCAAAGTCCTCGCCAAGGAAAACGGCAAGCCGGTCAAGGAACTCTCCGCCGACGCCCTCCAGGCCGTGCTCGATTACCCGTGGCCCGGCAACATCCGCGAACTGCGCTCCGCGCTCGAACGCGGCGTGGTGATGAGCAACACCGCCAAGATCACGCTGCGCCATCTGCCCGACACGCTGCGGGGCGAACGGCCGCGCTTCACGCCCGTGGCCGCGAAGGCCGCGACGGACATGCAGGTCGCCGCCATTCCGGGTCCGGCCCGATTCCCGACCGCCGCGGAAGACGGCGACCTCAACCTCGCCCGCATGGAGCTGGAATATATCCGCCGCGCCCTCCGCCGCACCCGTGGCAGCCGCACCGACGCCGCCAAACTCCTCGGCCTCAGCCGCCGCACCCTGCAACGGAAACTCCACGAATTCGGCGAGGACGAACTGGCGGAATTGAAGCGGTAGCCGCTCCCCGCGTGCCGGAAGGCGAAATCTTCTCTTGAGTGACGGGCATCGCTGGCTCGCTTACGCGGGCATGAAGGAACTTGTTCAAAAGTGGCGGATAGGAATGGGGAAATTTTTCCGACACGGTCTCGCGCTCGGACTGGCGCTGGTGTCGATCTCCTGCTCCGGCCAGCGGTTTTACAGCAAAATCGACGGCAGCGGAAAAATCGTCAACGCGCCCACGGTGCGCTGGCGCAGTCCGAATACCTTCATTTACAATCCGGACCCCACCAAGCCCTTCCATTTCGTCCGCGGTAACGGGGAAGTCATCGTGCCGCAGAATATCTACACCGACGGCGGCACCGTGCCCAAGGCGGCGTGGCGCTATGTGGGCACGCCGTGGGATTACGCGCCGGCCTATATCATCCACGACTGGCTCTACGAAGCCAACCGCCGCCGTATCGCTGGCGCGGCCTCGCCCGACGGGCACGCCCTCCACTACAATCGCGCGGAGGCCGACTTAGTGCTGGCCGAGGCGTTGAAGTCACAAATGGAAGATCCCAAAATGCTCACCAAGCGCTCCGCGTGGCATGTCCAGGGCATCTACTGGGGCGTGCGCTATGGGGCGGATACCGCGTGGAATGAAAAGCCGCGTCCCGTCGCGGAGGAGGAATCCGGGCCGCGACTCAACCCGCTCTCGTTGCTCCCGCTGCCGAGCACACGCACGCTCACCGGCGTCTTGGAATCGTTCTTCTCACCTCTCGGCGCCACGCCCCAGAATCCCGACACGGCCAACGGCTCCCGGGAAGAACGCCCCGCGCGGTCGGAGAGTGGAGGAACTCTCCGTGAATGACCGCGCTCACTTGAAACCATCGGCGAATTTTTGGCGTGCGCGGGTTTCCGGCGCTTTGGATGGTTGGAAACTCCATGCGCCACCGTGGATGGTCTTCGGCCAAAGAACGCTCCTTTCGCTCATCCAAAGCGGTGCCGAGTCCCGCACCCGAAGCTGGCTCCGGGCCGGTGCCCTCGCCGGCCTCTGGTTGGCGTCCCCCGCCGACGCCGACCCGCTGCGCCTCCGTGTCGCCACCTACAATGCTTCGCTCAACCGCGCCACCGCCAGCCGCTTGATGAGCGACCTCGCCACGCCGGCCAATGCCCAGGCGCGCCGCGTCGCGGAAGTCGTCCAGCGCGTCGCGCCCGATGTGCTGTTGCTCAATGAATTCGACCACGACGCGGAGGGCGTCTCCCTCCAGCGGTTTCATGATAATTATCTCGCGGTGTCGCAAAACGGCCAGCCGGCCCTGGAGTTTCCCTACCGCTACGCCCCACCCGTCAATACCGGCGTCCATCCGCACGCGGAACTCGGCACCGGCTACGATTTCGACAACTCCGGCCGCATCGTCACCACGCCCGGCAGCGACGCCTATGGCAACGATTGCTTCGGCTTCGGGCACTTCCCCGGCCAATACGGCTTCGCCATTTACTCCCGCTATCCCCTCGACACCGCGAAGATCCGCACCTTTCAGAATTTCCTCTGGAAAGACCTGCCCGCTCCCGTGTGGCCCGATGGCTGGTATGACGACGCGGAAAAGGCCATCTTCCGCCTCTCCTCGAAAACCCACGCCGATGTGCCGATCGTCGTCAAACCCGGCCAGGTCTTCCACCTGCTCGCGAGCCACCCCACCCCGCCGTCCTTCGATGGCGCGGAGGATCGCAACGGCCGCCGCAATCACGACGAAATCCGCTTCTGGGCCGAATACGTCAACGGCGCATCCTTTTTTTACGACGACGCCACGCCGCCCGTCACCGGTGGATTGGCCGCGTCGGCGCGCTTCGTCATCCTCGGCGATCTGAATGCCGATCCCTTCGACGGCGATAGTTACCAAAACGCCATCCGCCAGCTTTACGAGCACCCAAAAATCAGCGCCGCGCACCATCCCGCGAGCCTCGGCGCGGTGCAGCGCGCGCAGAGCGAAGGCGGGCCGAACACGTCGCACCAGGGCGACCATGCCTATGACACCGCCGATTTCGGCAGCCCCGGCAACCTGCGCGTCGATCACGTGCTGCCCTCACGCGCCGGCTTCACCGTCGCGGACAGCGGCGTCTTCTGGCCCCGCACCACCGATCCCGGCTATGGCCTGCTCAGCGCCTCGGACCACCGGCTGGTGTGGGTCGATGTCATCGTCGAACCCCCCGCCCAAGCCGTCCGCGAACTGGAAGCCACCTCCGCCGCCGGCCGCCTCGTCCTCACCTGGCACGCGCAAGCCGGCGTCACCTACCACGTCGAACGCAGCACCGAACTGACCTCGTGGACGTCCCACCCCACCCCCGTCACCCTCGACCCCGCCACCCTCGCCGCCACCTGGACCGATGACACCGCCCCCGCCGGCACGGGCTATTATCGCATCGCGGTGACGTTGGAGCCGTAGCCGGGGAAGATGAAGTGGCGCATTGAACTTGATCGAATTGCCTCTCCTGCTTTGATTGCCTCATGATCCCGGACCTTCGAACACAGGAAGAATTGAAGCGTGACTTCCGATTGGCCAAGCTGATTTGGAATTGCCCCGGCTGTGGCGAAGTAACCTACAACGGCGGTTTCTCAAGACTAACCCTCCCTTCCTATCCGTGGCCCTTTGGCCCCGCCTGGCCCGAAGCGGCCACGGCCCTGAGTTATTGCCCCACTTGCGATGCCTTCATCGAAATATGGGGACGCAATCACCCGGAGGGCAGATGCGAGGTCTCCTGCCGGCTGTGGCGATGGAATCAGGACGGCACGGCCATGGAAACCGAGGATGCGCTTTTCGAGTATCAAAAGCCCAGTGAGGCAAACGTGAAATACATGACCCGAGAGGCCAAAGAGAAAGCCAAAGAAGTGATCCATGCCAAATGGTGGCGCGGCATCACCGGCCCACGTTTCATGCGGGATGATGAGAAATTCACCGTCTGTATTCCCAAAAGCTGCGCCGAAGGAACGGCCTTGGAAGAAATGATCAAACTCATTCGCGACATGATGCGCCGCAAACGCGCCGCCCGTTTTAAGGAACGGGAAGAGCTTCCCGACCATACGGAGCTTCATTTTGAGAATGACGTTGATGGCAGCTGTATCGTATTATTGATGTGGGACAGTAACGAACTGCCTGAGCCAGTCACGGTTTGGAAATACAACGCCGGTCGCCGCTATCAATACATCTCTTGGGACTGGGAAACCCTGGCCCCCACCATCCATCCCAGCCGTCTGCCGCCCGAGCAACGCCCGCAGCCCTCTCCGGCTCCCGTCGCCGCTCCGCGCCTGAAACCATCCGCCACGGTGGAGGAAGCACTGGATTGGCTGTGCGCCCGGTTACAGGCCATTGAGGAAAATCACTCGGAACTGACCGATACGCCGATCCAAGATCTCATCCACGACACGCTGGAAGAGACCTTCCTCTCCCCCTGCGCCGAGGCCACAATTCCGAAATGTTTCAACATGGATGACACCACCGCCGACCAGAAAATCCACCGGGCGCTCACTTCGTTCGCCAAGATCGCCACGCCGGCGGCGGACGCGCGGGGGCTGTCGCCGCAACAGCGCCTCGACCTGCTCAACCAACGGCCGTTCGCCGAGTTGATCGGCTTTCGGGAGAAGCTCTGAGAGCCTATTGAGTTATTCTTCACTTGGCAAAGGGGAGTCCAGCCTTTTGGAGTGCAGAGGCTTGCCTCCGCCCTGGCGCTCACCGGCTTGCCGGTGAGTCGAAAACGAAGGGAGCGTGACAGAACCCTGCAGGGCACCCCGACAATGGCTGATCGACCTTCCCTGCCCCGAGGGGCAAGCCCCTCCCCCCGCAGAGCGGAGGCAAGCCTCCGCACTCCAGACGCGTCGTCCTCCGAGGTGTTTCCCAGGAGCTCCCCCTGGGATATTCAAAGGCCCGGGGTTGACCACTCCGCGCACCGCCGCCACATCAGGCGCGATGTCCCACGATCCTCATTGCTGCCACAACGATTCCTGCTCGCATCACGATCACGACGAGGAAGAATTCACCGACGATGATTTCCCGGAGCCGACGGCCGAGGAGCTCTTCGGCCCCTCTCCGCCCGCGCCGCCGGTGCCGTTGCGCGCCGGGCCGGTTGAATGTTGGTTCGACCCGGAGTGGGGGTTTTTGCGGCGGATCACCGTTGGTGGCGTGGAGGCGGTGCGCGCGATTTATCCCGCCGTGCGCAACGCGGAATGGAAAACCGTGCGTCCCGCGATCGAGAACCTGCGCGTAGAGGCGGCGGAGGATCATTTCCGGATCGCCTTCGATGCCGTGCACGAAGATGCCGGCCTCGGCGTGGATTTCCGCTGGACCGGCACGATCACCGGCCAACCCGACGGCACGCTTACGTATGAGTTCGACGGCGCGGCGCGGACCGCGATGAAGACGAATCGCACCGGCTTGTGCGTGCTGCATCCCATCCCGGCCTGCGCGGGCCGGCCGGTGCGCGTCGGTCATGTCGATGGCTCGTCGGTGGAGACGGTCTTTCCCGAATTGATCTCGCCGCACCAGCCGATTTTCAACGTGCGGAGCCTGACCCACTCGGTCACCGGAGCCGTGCAGGCCACGGTCACGATGGAAGGCGATTCCTTTGAAACGGAGGACCAGCGAAACTGGACCGATGCGTCGTTCAAGACTTACGGTGGCGCGCTCGCGAAGGGGCTGCCTCTCGATTTTCCGGCGGGACATCGGGTGCGGCAAACGGTGCGCGTGGAGTGGAGCGGCCCGTGGCCCGCGCCGATGGAAACCGCCGCAGAGCCGGTGATCGTCACGCTGCCGGAACACGGCACGATGGAGTTACCCTCGCTGGGCACACGCTGGGCGCCGGAGGTCGGCCTTTCGGACGACACGGCACGCGACCGGCTTCGCGCCTTGGGTTTCGGTCATTATCTGCTCGATACCGACGTGACTGACGCCGGTTGGCCCGACCCCTTGCGGCGCGGTCTGGAGGAAGCGGCGGCGCTCGGCCTTCGCGTCATCCTCCGGCTGATTTTCACGCCGAATCACCAGCCCGCCGTGCGCGAGCTGGCGAGCCTGTTCGCCGGCGCGGCGGACCGGTTGCTGGCGGTGCTCGTGCTCAACAAAGGCGAGCCCACGGCCGGTTCGGTCACGCTGGACCTCGTGCGGCGCGCCTTCGCCGGCGTGGCGCCGGAGGTGATCCTCGCCGCCGCGCCCGCGGACAATTTCGCGGACCTGAACCGCTTCCGTCCGCCCGCGGAAGCCTGGTGCGCGCCACCGGTCAGCCCGCAGGTGCATGCCTTCGACATCGAGTCGATCCTGGAGAACGCGCAGGCCCAGCCCGCGATGCTGGCGACGATCCGTTCGTTCAATCCGCATCCCATCTTGCTCGGCCCGGTGGCCTTGACGCGCCGCCGCCTCGTCGATCCGCGGCACGGCTCGCTCTTCACCGCCGCATGGACCGCCGCCAGCCTCGCCGCCGTGCTGCCCACCGGCGAATTGCGCGCCGCCACGTATCACGAACACGCCGGCCCGATGGGCGTGCTGGATACGCCCACGGAAGAAGTCTTCGCCGGTCTCGCCGGAGCCACCCGGACCGCGCCCACCTCGGTCAGCGCGCCCGCGCGCGTCGCCGCGCTCACCGTGTTCACCGACGAGGGCGAACGCCGGGTGTTGCTGGCCAATCTGACCCGCGAGCCGGTGGAGATCGCCCTCGACGGCGACGAGGACGACGTGATGGAATTCGGCCCCTTTGCCGTCGCCTGGCTCGAGGCCTGACGCCCACCGAGCGACTTATACCAGGAGCTGTTGAAAACAGGATGATGGTCCGATCGACCGGGTAGGGTGGCCATCCTGGCCGCCGTTTCCAGCATCTTGCTGGAAACCCACACGGGAAATGGGGGGCATCGCTCGGAAGGCTCCCGGCCAGAGGCCGGGAGCGGCAGGCGGGACGCCTACCCTACCCATGCC
>CAZQUC010000215.1:0-7358 GCA_964596095.1 uncultured Enterobacteriaceae bacterium | reverse complement strand
CTCCGTGCTCGCCCGCGAAGTCGGCCGCCTGCTCAACGCCCGCCGCGCGTAGCCGGAGCGTCCCGCCCACCGCTCGTCACGACGAGCCAGCGAACCAAGCTTACTTTTTCAATAAAAAGCCGCTCTTTCCCGCTGAAAACGGAAGGCTGAAAATTATCCCGGAAAAAATCAGGAGTCGTTCCACGAAGCGACGGTGCGGGCGGCCAGCCCCCAGGAAAGAGTCATGCCCAGCCCGCCCATGGCCGTGACCATGGTGACGCGCTCTCGCGGTTGCAGCACCACCTGCGTTTGGCCGCGCGTGCTTTTCAGATACGTGCCGTGCCAACGCGAGGCAATGCGCAGGCCGGGCAGGCGGGTGAAGGTGGCGAGGTTGGCGAGCACGAGTTCATCCACCTGCGCCCACCCGTCCGGCCCGAGGCCGGCGCCGTATTCATGCGAGTCGCCCAAGGTCAGCGAGCCGTCGGCGTGCTGGGTCGCGATGACGTGAATACCCCATTTTTCATAGTCCGGCAGCGCGGCGTTGATGGTCTCGCGCAACGCCGGCAGCGCGGCGCAGCGCCCGAAAGCCGGGTAATGCGTGAGCGTCAGATCGCTGACCATGATCGCGCCCAATCGTCCCTCAATGGGATCGCTGCGCATCATTTGCAGGCGGCAGGGACGGATGTCGGCGGCGACTAACTCGGCGGGAAAGAGCAGCCGCATTTCCTCGCCGGCGGCGATGACGCATTGATCGAACGCCAGCCGCCGTCCGTCCGCCAGCTCCACGGTGTCGTCATGGACCTTGATGGCGCAGGCCCCGAACTCGAAATCGACCCCTTGCGCACGCGCCCAAGCCACCAGCGCGGTGGCCGCCTCCATTGGCCGCACGCAGGTTTCATGCGGGCTGAACAACGCCCCGCGCAACCCTTCCGGATTGACCAAAGGAAACCGCCGCACGGTTTCTTCGGGCGAGAGCAGGGCGAAGCCTTCCGCCGCCGCTTCCGGCAACCCGGAAAACTCCGAGAGCACCGCCCACGCCTCCTCGCGATAGGCCAGGCTGAGCGAGCCACAGGGATCGGCGAAAAACCCCGCTTTCCCGGCCACCTCCCGCCAGCGCCGCACCCCGAACATCCCCTGGGCGCGCTCCGGCCCGAAGGCGAGCCCGATGGGCCAGATGGTGCCGAAATTCCGCACCGACGCGCCGAGCGGACGCGGGTCGCGCTCGACCACCGTGACGCGATGCCCCGCCTCCCGCGCCGTCAACGCGTGGGCCAGCCCAACGATGCCGCTGCCGATAATGATGATGCGTGTGTTCAAGATAGTGAGATCGTCATTACTTCGTCCATTTCAGTCCGTCAGGTCCATTCTCCGATGGGCGAGTTCTTTGCGGAGTTTCCCCTCTCACCTCCCCAAAGCGGAGGCAAGCCGTCCGTTGCTCCAAAATTGTCGGAGTGCTCGGTCTTTCATGATCTCGGGCGGGAGAATTTTTCCGCAGTGGCGGAAGTTCCGTCCGTGGTTTAGGGTGGCAATTCCCGTCATCTCCACATTCGACCACGGAGGAGCCTTTTGATCGTCAAACCCGAGAGGGCTTTTTTGCCCGCCGCCATGTTCGCGCCGCCTGTTTATACGGGTTGGGTGCTGCTCTATGCGCTGGCGACGTTGACGGTGATGACGGGGGCGGTGACCGCGGGGGAGACGAAGCGCGTCCGCTTGCGCGATGCCGGGATCGCCATCGGGACGCTGCCGCCGGGGCCGTTCAATGCGCTGACCGACGTGGAGGGCGTGAAGGTCGGCCACACCACGCTCATCGAAGGCGACGCCATCCGCACCGGGGTGACGGCGATTTTTCCACATGGCGGCGATCTGTTCCGCGACCGCGTGCCGGCGGCGATCCATGTCGGCAACGGCTTCGGGAAATTGCTGGGCGTGACCCAGGTGGACGAGCTGGGGGAATTGGAAACGCCGGTGCTGCTCACGGGCACGCTGGGCGTGTGGCGCGCGGCCGATGCGCTGGTGACGTGGATGCTGGCGCGGCCGGGGATGGAACACGTCCGCTCGCTCAATCCCGTGGTGGGGGAGACCAATGACGGGTTTCTCAACGACATCCGCGCGCGGCCATTGACGCCGGAGCATGTGTTCCGGGCGCTGGATGCGGCGGCGGGTGGGCCGGTGGTGGAAGGCGCGGTGGGCGCCGGCACGGGCACGGTGGCTTTTGGATGGAAAGGCGGCCTTGGCACGAGTTCGCGTCGGCTGCCGGAGACGCAGGGCGGCTATACCGTCGGCGTGCTGGTGCAGAGTAATTTCGGGGGCGACCTCACGCTCGCGGGCGTGCCCGTGGGGCGGCAATTGCGCGCGACGGCGGCCACCGCGTCTCCGCCGGTGGAGACGACTCCGTCCGCGCCTCCCACGACGCAGGACGGCAGCATCATGATCGTCGTCGCGACCGACGCGCCGCTCGGGTCGCGTTCGTTGTCGCGGCTGGCGTCACGGGCGCTGGTCGGATTGGCCCGCACCGGGTCGAATCTCGCCAACGGCTCCGGGGATTATGTCATCGCTTTTTCCACCCATCCTTCGGTGCGGCGCGCGCTCGAGACGCGGGTGCATGAGCTGAAAGAACTGGCCAACGACCGGCAGACGCCGCTTTACCAGGCCGCGGCCGAGGCCACCGAGGAAGCGATCGGCAATTCCCTTTTTACCGCCCTGAGCATGAAAGGCGCGCTCGGCGAGGTCGAAGCCTTGCCCTTGGAGCGCGTGCTGCCGCTCTTCCAGCGCGCCGGGCCGTGAGCGCCCGCCGCTCCTCCCGCTCGCCATGTTCGCCCGCGACTGGCGGCTGACGGTCGGCCTTTTCCGGCCGCCGTTGCATTTCCCCACGGGCCTTTCATATTCATCATTTTTTCAAATTCCAAGACCTCGCATGAGGCAACATTTTTCATCATGATCCAATGGACTCTTCGCAAAATCATCGGCACCCGCAACCAGCGCGATCTCAAGCGCATCTGGCCGGTGGTGAAGAAAATCAACGAAATCGAGCAGGGGTTGTCCTCCCTGCCCGATGAGGCGCTGGCGCAAAAGACGCTCAAGTGGAAGGAAGAACTTTCCAACATCGAGGACTTCGAAGTGTTGGAGCGCCGGCTGGAGGAAATCCTGCCCGAAGCCTTCGCGGTGGTGAAGCAGGCCGCGCGGCGGCTGTGCGGCCGTGAGGTCCTGGTCTGCGGCCAGCCGCTGGTGTGGAATATGGTCCACTTCGACGTGCAGTTGATCGGCGGCATCGCCCTGCACCGCGGCCGCATCGCGGAAATGGCCACCGGTGAGGGCAAGACGCTCGTCGCCACGCTGCCGGTGTATCTCAACGCCCTGACCGGCCGCGGCGTCCACGTCGTCACCGTCAACGATTACCTCGCCCGCCGCGACTCGGAATGGATGGGGCATCTGTATCAATTCCTCGGTCTCACCGTCGGCTGCATCCAGAACGACCAGCCGCCCCACGTGCGCCGCGACATTTACACCGCGGATATCTCCTACGGCACCAATTCGGAATTCGGGTTCGATTACCTGCGCGACAACGGCATGGCCACCTCCAAGGCCGAACAGGTGCAGCGCGGGCATTACTTCGCCATCGTCGATGAAGTGGACTCCGTGCTCATCGACGAAGCGCGCACGCCGCTCATCATTTCCGGGCCGGTCGCGCACGATTCGCATCAATACGACGTGTGGAAGCCGTATGTCGAGCGCCTGGTCAAGGCCCAGACCGCGCTGCTCAACGAGGTCGCCCGCGAGGCGTGGCAGGCCCACGAGCAGGCACAACTCGACGATGCCGGACGCCTGTTTTACAAAGTCAAACTCGGCCAGCCGCGTCACAAGCAATTCATGCGCGCGATGGAGGAGCCGGAGCTGCGCCGCGCCATCGAGAAAGCGGAACTCTCTTTTTATCAGGACACGCAGAAGAAGGAACTCTTCGAGTTCAAGGAGACGCTGTTTTTCTCCGTCGATGAGAAAAGCCACGAAACCGACCTGACGGAAAAAGGCCGCGAGTATCTCGACCCGAAGAATCCCGACTCCTTCGTGCTGCCCGATCTCGCCACCGGCTACTCGGAGATCGAAGGGGACACCTCGCTGTCGCTGGAGGAAAAACTCGCCAAGCGCGAGGAACTCCAGAGCGAGCTCGACACCCAGGCGCAGCGCATGCACAACATTGCGCAATTGCTCAAGGCCTACTGCCTCTACGAACGCGACGTGCATTACATGGTCGGGTCCATCCAGCGCGAAGGCGAGCCGGCCGGCGATCCCAAAGTCATCATCCTCGACGAGCACACCGGCCGCGCCATGCCCGGCCGCCGCTGGTCCGACGGTCTCCACCAGGCGGTCGAGGCCAAAGAGGGGGTGAAGATCGACCGCGAGACGCAGACCCTCGCGACGATCACCATCCAGAATTACTTCCGGCTTTACAGCAAGCTCTCGGGCATGACCGGCACCGCGGAAACCGACGCCGCCGAGTTCCACGACATTTACCGCCTGGACCTGCTGATCATCCCGACCAACCAGCGGGTGAGCCGCAAGGACCACAACGACAAGATTTACAAAACCCAGCGGGAGAAATACAACGCCGTGGTCGGCTTCATCAAGGAAAGCCATGCCACCGGCCAGCCGATCCTGCTCGGCACGGCGAGCGTGGAGGCCTCGGAGCTGGTCTCGCGGATGCTCAAGCGGGAGAAAATCCCGCACAACGTGCTCAACGCCAAATACCACCAGCAGGAGGCGGAAATCGTCGCCGCCGCCGGGCAGAAGGGGGCGGTCACCGTCTCCACCAACATGGCGGGCCGCGGCACCGACATCAAACTCGGCGAAGGCGTGGCCGAACTCGGCGGTCTCCTTGTCATCGGCACCGAACGGCACGAGTCGCGGCGCATCGACCGCCAGTTGCGCGGACGGTGCGCGCGCCAGGGCGACCCCGGCGAATCGATCTTCTTTATTTCATTCGAAGACAAGTTGATGCTCAACTTCGGCGCCGCCGAGCGCATGACGAAGATGATGGAGCGCTTCGGCCTCGAGGACGGCCAGGAGCTGGAGCACCCGTGGCTCAACAAGTCGATCGAGAATGCGCAGAAGAAAGTGGAAACGCGCAACTACACGTGGCGGAAGCGCGTGCTGGACTATGACAACGTCATGAACCAGCAGCGCGAGGTCGTCTATGGCTACCGCAACGAAGTGCTGGAAAGCTCGAACCCGCACGACCTCGTCATCGAGGCGCTCAACGAAGCCGTGCCCACGAAGCTCGCCGAGCTGACCGCGCCGGACGAGCATGGCCATATCAGCCACGACGGTGTGCTCTCCTGGGTCAACAGCACCTTCCCGCTGCGGCTGGCCGCGGAGGAGGCGCAATTCGAGACGCGTTCGCCGGAGGAAAACGCCGGGTTCATCATCGGCAAAGTGACGGCGCTCTACGAGGAGAAGATGAAGGGCGAGCACGAAGACGGCGCGAAGGAACTCGAGCGTTACGTCGTGCTCAACGCCATCGACCGCCGGTGGCAGGACCATCTCTACGCGATGGACGGCCTGCGCGAGGGCGCGCACTGGATGGCCATCGGCCAGAAGGATCCGCTGGTGGAATACAAGAAGCGCGCTTTCGAACTCTTCGAGAAACTGATGCGCGACATGAAGCAGGAGGTGCTGGGCAACATGTTCCGTTCCACCACCAACCTGCAGGCGTTCGAGCAATTCCTCATGAAGCTCATGGGAGGCGCGCCCCCGCCGCCCAAACACGGCCCGGGCGGCGCCGCCGGCGCGCCGGCGCGTCCGCGCCCCCAAGGCTCCGCGCCGCCCGCGTCGTCACTGGGTTCCGGCGCGGCCGGTCCCGGCAGCTTTGGCGGCACGCTGACCGGCGCGGCCTCCGGTGGCGGCGTATCCTTCCTTTCCTTGGGCGAGGAGCCGGCCGCCCCGCCGCCCGCCGCGGAAGACGAAAAGAAGTGACCGCCGTTCCGGCCGGATCTTCTTGAGTCTTACACGTTGAGGCCCTTCCGTAAGGGAGGGCCTTTTTGTGTCGCGGGGGCGACTGGCGGCCATTGCCGGAAAAACGGTCCCGAAAACCGCCCGCCGCCGGCCTCTTTCCCGCGGCCCTCGGCCGGTCGGGCGGCATTTTCCCGGTCCTGATGGGGTCTTGGGCTGTCATCTTACTTGAAATGGCACAAATCCCGCGTTGAGGAAGAGGCGCACCCATGCCGAAACTTCGCAAGCCCATCATCGCCGCCAACTGGAAGATGCACAAGACGCCGTCCGAGACGGCGGACTTCCTCAAGACCTTCCTGCCCGTGCTCGGGACGTTGGATACGGTCGATGTGGTCATCGCTCCCGCGTTTCCCTGCCTGTCGATCGCCAGCGATCTGGTCAGCAAAAGCCTGGCCCGCATCGCGGCGCAGAACATGCACCCGGACACTCACGGCGCCTTCACCGGCGAGGTGAGCGCGATCATGCTGCGGGAACTCTACATCACGTATGTCATCCTCGGCCACAGCGAGCGGCGCACGCTCTTCGGAGAAAGCGACGCGTTCATCAACCGGAAGGTCATCACCGCGCACGCCTCCAACCTCAAGCCCATCCTCTGCATCGGGGAGACGTTGGAAGAGCGCGATGGCGGCAAGATCGAAGCCGTGCTGACCCGGCAATTGACCGAAGGCTTCAAGAACGTGAGCGCGGAGGATGCGGAGGAAACCGTGCTCGCCTACGAGCCGGTGTGGGCCATCGGCACCGGGCGCACCGCCACGGCGGCCCAGGCGCAGGAAGCGCACGCCTTCATCCGCGGCGTCGTGGAAAAACTCTACGGCCCCTCGACCGCGAAACGCCTCCGCATCCAATACGGCGGCAGCGTCAAGCCCAACAACGCCGTCGAACTCAGCGCCCAGCCGGACGTGGATGGATTCCTCGTCGGCGGGGCGAGTCTGGAGAGCGGCAGTTTTTACGAAATCATCCGCGCGGCGGCGGAAGCGGCCGCTTCGTGAATTTCTCCGCGACCGGAGCCGCGCCGCCGGGTTATTTCCCGACGTTCCCACGGCTGTGACGGCCCGGAACGTGCTCTCTTCCACTCTTTCCATTCCCTCTTCCCCATCCCATCATGGCAAAAGTTTCCCGACAACGGGCGCGTGCGCATCCCCAGCCGGGGCGATTGGTGCTCGGCGTGCTTCTGGACCTCTCCTGCAAAATCAGCGCGCTGACCGGTGTGGTCGCGCTGGTGAAATTCCTGCTCATGCGGCCCTCGCTGGAGGCGCTGTCCCCGGAGGCGTCGTTTTGGGGTAGCGTGCTGGTGGTGTGCGTGCTGGCTTATTTTGTATTCGCCCTCTGGCGTTTTTTCCACGCGCGGAAGACGTTGTGCTCGCTTTGCCGCGGCT
>CAZQUC010000214.1:2227-7364 GCA_964596095.1 uncultured Enterobacteriaceae bacterium | reverse complement strand
GTGCCGGTATTGAGCGCGTCGAGCATTTTCTCCGGACGCTCGCCGCGCTCGAGAGCCTGCCGCAACAAGGCGGCAAGCCGGTCGAGCACGGGTTGGTCGAGGTCGCCGGGGGCAATGTCCGCCAGTGCCAGCACATCGGCGGGGTGGATCAATTGCGATTGGCGGAACGCGGGCGCGTTTTGCGCGGCACCGCCCATGTCCGGCATTGGCTGAGGTGGCGCACCACCGGCTTGTTGGTTCCGTTGCTGCTGTTGTTGTTGCTGCTGCCGCGGATCGACCGCCAGCGCGCCGAGAATATGCAGATACGCCTCGCGGGCGTCAGCGGGCTGGTCCTTGAATTTTTCCGTCAAAAAGGTTCCGACCTCGGCCCACTTGCCGGTCGCCACCGACCGCGCCAGCGTGGCAACCATTTCCGCGTGCGGATCGGGTGGCGTGGCGGGCTTTTTGTCGGGCGCGTCGGGAGTTTCTTTCGGCGGCGGAGGTGGCGGCAACAGCGCGGCGGCGGACTCCTCCAAAATCGTCTGCGGCGCGCGCGAAAACACCGCCTTTTTGATGGAATCGAGCAATTTCGGCCCGGCGGCTTTCTTTTCGCCCTCCGCCGGCGTGGCGGCGGGAGTGGTTTCCGCGGCCTTGGCGGCGGCCTCCTGCGCGGCCTGCACCAGTGCTTCGCTGGCGCCGGCGAAGGGGTCGTCTTGCGCGAAAGCTGGCGGGAAAAGGACAAAGAAGACGAAAAGGACCGAAGGAAGCTTAATTCGAACGCCCTTTTGCCTCGGTGCCGGGCGGTGTGATGATAGCATATTTGTAGAATGATGTTTCAGCCTTTCCTTGAATTGCTCCACTGAAAGCGCCGTTTCTGGTGCTGCAAGAAAATCCGTCCAACGCTCGTCCAGTAGCCGTCTCTCTTCGGGAGTGACGTCGAGCGGATCGGATGAGTCGGCTTCCTCCAAATTCATGTTAAAAAACAATGTCCAAGGAGGGATGCGACTACCCACCGCTGTTTTGTTCTGCCTTGGCAGAATAGAGGCGCTTACCTCCATGATCGACGTAAAGGACTGTTTTCTTGTCGCGCGTCCCGACGGTAATTATCGATTCATCATCAAGCTGATAGATGATCATATGGATGCCACTTCCGACGTCCATGTAGGAATCGCCCAGAATCGCTGTTATCTCAGCAAAAGTCGGCGTGGCCTTGACCGCTTTCATCATCTTTGGCAGCACTACCGACGCTTCTCGCGGGATGGGTTGCACGTCACGGCCCATCTCCATCACAAAGGCATTTTGTCCCGTGAGACCGTTATCAAATCGCAAATAGAATCGTCCGGCCTGTCCGGTCTTGAGATTTGGAAAGGTCGGACACCTGTAGCCAGCCCCGAGAGGTG
Source organism: uncultured Enterobacteriaceae bacterium (assembly GCA_964596095.1). GTDB lineage: Bacteria > Verrucomicrobiota > Verrucomicrobiia > Verrucomicrobiales > V1-33 > CAJBME01. The sequence continues at coordinate 5,985 of CAZQUC010000214.1, read as the reverse complement.
ACGTTTCGTAGTAAACTTCGATTTCATTTGCGCCATCGACCAGTTCCTCCCCCTTGTGCGTGCTTCTGATCGCAAGCACTGCCCGCATGAGTTGAATGTTCTCGACCGACTGGTCTCGAATCTTTTCCGTTTTTTTGACGGACGCATCCACGACCACCTGCCGATGAAGCGCGCGCTCCTTGAGCGTCCAGAGTGGTTCATCAGCCAAGCAAGCAAGACAAAACACAATCCAGAGACTTGGGATGATGCATTTCATTCTTGGGTAGAAAAAAGGTTGAGGGATCAAGAACCGTTCCGTTCCGGGAGAGCACGAGGCTTCGCTCTACGACCCCGACTGATCCGGCCCCAGCGTCTTACCCGCGCCCCGCGAATCCTGCGGCGGATTCTTTTTGTTGGTGGGCTTGGGCTTGCATTTGCCGGAGGAGCAATTCTTGCATTGCTTGGGCAAAGGCAGGCCCTGGAGGTCGGTGAGGTCCATGCGCGCGAGGCGGATGGCGGACTCGAGATTGGTGCGCTGGGTGGTAATGAGAGTGGTCTGGCCAGCGGCTTCGGCTTCTTCGGAAAGGTGGCGGAAGTGCTGGCGGGCGGCTTCGATTTCCGGTCCCCATTCTTCCTCGGCCCCGCCTTCAAGGCGCATCAACCACGCGAGATAGTATTTGGAAGTGGCGAGCGCGGTGCGGGTTTCGCGCTTGAGTTCGGGATCCGCGGTGGCGTCGCCGTTCAGTTCGGTGAAGAGCGCGTCGAGTTCGTCATGGGCCTCGGGCAATTGGCCGGAGGGGAGTTTTTCCTTGGCGCGCAACAAGCGAAGCTGGCGGGCGGCGTCCACGGCCTCGGTGGGCAGGGCGGCCAACGCGGCATCGCAGGCTTCGATGGCGGCCGCGTGGTCGCCTTCGGCGGCAGCCAGCTTGGCCTGCGCGAGGTGCGTGGCGGCGTCATCGGTTTTCAGGCGGTCCTGGCCGGGGCCGAAGTGATAAGCGGCGGCGGCCAGCGGCAAGGCGAGCCAGAGGATGAGGAGTGTCAGTTTCATGGTGGCGGTAGTTTTCAGTTTTCAGAGTTCAGTTTTCAGCGTTTCAGGTGCGGGCGGTGGCTGTGGGGCGGGAGCGGGAAAGCTGGATTGAAGACTCACGAAGCGTGGGTCTCCGGACTGACGCTGTTGCAGCGAACGCCCTAGGGCGCGGACATTCTGTCCATGTTCGAGGGCGATCGCCTGCTTGTGGCGACGGACCTCCGCAATCACGGGGTCGCTCGCGAGTGTCGGTGGCTCAATCGTTTTCATCGTTTTGAAGCAGTTCTTCGGGGCTGCACATCACCGGCAAGGCCAATGCCGCCTCAGCCACCGCGTGATGAAGACGTTCGCGAAGGAACGGATTGGCGATGTGTTTGAAATTCCATGTGACAAGATAATCGATCCCATGCACCGAGGCTACCGCAATATGAATGGCATCCGAAGCGGCTTTGGCAGGCACAATGCCCTGTGAAACCAGCCGCTCCGCCAGATCGATCACCTGATCCGTCACCGTCAGCAGGGGAATCGCCGCCAGCAAGGCGAGCCGGGCCTGGGCCATCGCGCTTTCTCCTTTGGAAACTTCGTCCAGCGTTTCCAACGAAGTGAAAAGGTCGAGTCCGGAGCACCCGTTGTCCCACCAGGCGCGCGTGCTCGTCTGCCGGGCGGCCTGGATCAAACTCGCCGACGGCCGGGCTACATAGTAGCTCGGAATCGTCGTTTCGATGTAGGCGGTCGCCATTCCTCTGGTGCGCGATGCGGCTTGGCTTGGATGGTTGGACAGGAAATGTCGTTGAAAAAGAGATGGGGAAAAGTGTCAGCGAATGACGGTGGCGGCAGGCTGGGCGTGGCGTGTCACCGGCCGTGGCTGGAGCACCAGCCGGCCCGGTCGGTAACTGGTGCCGAAGTGGTGCAGCGCCACGGGCAGCAAGGAAAAGACCAGCGCCCCCAGGGTGACCGCGGCCAGGGCATACTCGCGGCGGCTGAGTTTCTTGAAGGCGCTTTCGGCCTCGGGCGTGGTGATGTCGCGGAGAAGTTCACTGGGCAGGTGCTTCTGATTCCCGTCATGATACACCCCGCGGAGCCGGATGGCGACTTGTTTCAACGTGGCGGCGTCCTGCCGGGATTGGTGGCCGTTGATGAATTGCCCGCCGCGCGGGTCGCCTAGCCCGATGAGCACGGTGTGGCTGACCGAGGGCGGCATTTCCGGCATTCCGGTGGGTGGAACAGTGTCGCCGTCGGAAACCACGACCACGGTGGTGGTGTTCCGCGGCCAGGCGTGGGCGATGCGGGCGGCTTCCGTGAGACCCGAGAACAAATTGGTCGAACCGGCCTCGAAGGCATTGGAAAGTGGCAGGTCGGTGAGGATGTTTTTCACGACGTTGACGTCCTTGGTGTCGATGACGACGGGCTTGGCGCTGGTGTAGGTGGCGACGACGCTGAGGCGCACCTGCTCCATCGGCACGCGCTCGAAGAACGACTGCAACAACACGGCGGCCCGCTCGGCGCGGGTCTGCGTGAGGTCGGGGCCGGCGTCCTTCAGCTTCATGCTCGGGGACACATCCAGCACCAGCACGACGTGGCGGATGCGGCGCGGATCGACCGGTTTCGCCTGGTGGGATTTGGCCGGAAGCAGAAAGAGCGTGGTGAAGCCCCACGCCAGCGCCATCACGCTGAGCACACGCCACGCAGGCGCGAGGCGCGTCCACCACGCGGCGCGTCCGGTCGGGCCGAAGGCGAGCGCCGCCAGCCGCCGCGTGCGCCGGGAATGCAGCGCCTCGGCCAAGCCTGTGAGCAGGCCGGCGGCGACAGCGAGAATTTCGGGCAGGATCACCATGGCGCGTAACGGAATCCGCCGAGAGAGGCCAGCAGCCACGCGGCCAGCAGGCCGCCCCCGGCCAGCGTCCACGGCTGGAAATCGTCCTGACTCTCGGCGCTGATTTTTTCAAAGCGCGCTTTTTTCATTTCGTCGATGCGCTGGAAAACGGCCCGCAACGCCGTGGGATCGCCCGCGGCGAAAACCTGCCCACCGGTCATGGCCGCGATGGTCGAGACCTCGGCAGGCGGCGCGGAATTGTCGATGTGGATGCAATAGACCTCGATGCCCGCGTCACGCAGTTTCGCGCCCAGCACGGCGTCGTTGCCGTTGGAAAGATCGTAGCTGTAGCCGTCGGTGAGCAGGATGACCATGCGGTCGCCCTCGGTGCGCGCGGTCATGACCTTGAGCGTGTGCTCCAACGCCGCGCCGATGGCGGTGCCGCCGCTGAACCATTGCGGAAGTTTCATCGGATGCAAAAACTCCGGCGCGCACATCAACGCGCTGGGATCGGAGGTCAACGGCACCCATTCAAGGATGCTGTCGCCGAAGACGATGAGCCCGAAGGCATCGCCCTTCCGTTCGTTGACGAAGCGCACCACATTGTCCATCGCGGCCGCGTAGCGATCTCCGTCGCCGTAGGAGGAAATCATCGAGCCGGAGACATCGACGACGAACTCGATGTTGGTCATCACGCGCTGGTCCTGCGGCAGGCCCCATTGGCGCGGCCCGGCGAGCACGATGATGACCACCGCCAGCACGAGCATCGGCAGCGAATGCACCAGCCGCAGCCCCAGCGTTAGCCAACGCCCGCGCGGGTGCGGCGCGTGGTCGAAGGGCATGGCGACACGCCATCCATGCCGCCGCCACCCCACGAACAACCCCGCCAGCGGCAACACCAGGAACAGCAATACGACTGGATGGGCGAAGCTCATGCGG
>CAZQUC010000214.1:0-2127 GCA_964596095.1 uncultured Enterobacteriaceae bacterium | reverse complement strand
GAAAATGGCAACACGATGTGTCATGGCAAAAGATCAGCGCGCTCCCCGGTTGAGCCCGCCGCGCGAGCGCAGGAATTCCCGCAACGGCGCGGCGATGGGTAAGTGGGTGCGCAGCACAAGATGGTCCACGCCGCCGCGTCGCAAGGACTGCGCCATGACCGTGTCGGCTTCCGGCACGGTGCGGCCGCGAGAGAGATAGGCCGCGCCCGTTTCCGCTTCCCGCGCGTGGAAAAACCCCGTGCCGCCCAGCGCATCCTCCGCCGGATCGCGCAATTGCAGGGCGATCACTTCGTGCCGCTGCGCCGCTAGCCGCAGGGCCGCGGACGCATGCTGATCGTGCAGATCACTCAGCACGATCAGCATCGCCCGCTCCGACAGCAACGACGACACTTCCGCCACTCGCGCCGCCAGCGTGGTCCCTTCATCCAGCCGGTAATGCCGCAGCCGGTGCAGCCATTCCATGATCTGGAGACGCGACAAACTCGGCGTGAGCCGCAGCGGCCGCTCGCCCGCGCCGATCAACCCCACCGGACTCACCCGGTCGAGGCACGCAAAAGCCAGCCCGCCCGCGATCTGCACCGCCCACGCATACTTGCTCAACCGCTGCGAGGTCACCGTCATCGACGCCGAGGTATCGAGAAAGAGATAGACCGGCATCCGCTTGGGTGCCTCATATTCCTTGACATGCGCCTTCCCCGTCCGCGCCGTGACCCGCCAGTCCATCGACTTCACCGGATCGCCCGGCTGATACAACCGCGACTGCACATACTCATGCCCCGACCCGCGGAACGCGCTGTGATCCGTCCCATAACTCAGCGTATCCGCCAGCCGCCGCACGGCGATGACGAATTGCCGCGTTTCGAGCGGATCGCAGGTTTCGAATTCGTAATGCGCAGTCATCGTTGAGGGCGGGAGGATGTTATAGCGAGGGTAGGGTGGGCGTCCCGCCCGCCGTTTCCAGCATCTTGCTGGAAACCTCGAAGGCCGCCAATTGATCGCGCGATTATCTTGTTAGCAAGAAACCCCGCGATGACTCCCGGCAAGATGCCGGGAGTGGCGGCCAGGATGGCCACCCTACCCCATCTCCCGTAAAATGTCCGCCAACACCCCCGCGCCGGTTTGGCCTTCGGCCAGAGCCTCGTAACGGAGGCGGATGCGATGCAACACCACATCTTCCGCTAGCGCGAACAAATCCTCCGGGATCGCATAAGTGCGGCCATGCAAAAAGGCGCGGGCGCGGGCAGCTTTGGTGAGGGCGATAGCGCCGCGCGGGCTGCATCCGAGTTCCAGGCTCGGATGGCTGCGCGTGCGGTGGATCAACTGAATGACGTGTTTCTGGAATGTCGGGCTGACATGCACGTCTTGCACGCTTTCCATGGCCTTCACCAGCTCCTGCGGGCCGCCGACCGGTTCGTGATCGAGCACGTCGAATTCCGTGCGGGCGACGGCGCGGCCCTCCGCATCTTTCTTCAATCCCAGCGCGAGACTGCGGCGCAAGACTTCCTCTTCCTCCTCCGGTGTCGGATACGTCAGGCGGTGGCAGAGCATGAAGCGGTCGAGTTGCGCTTCCGGCAACTCGAAGGTGCCGCTTTGCTCGATGGGGTTCTGCGTGGCGATGACTACGAAAGGCTGCGGCAGCCGGAAGGTTTCGTTGCCGATGGTGACGCGGCGCTCTTGCATGGCTTCCAGCAGCGCGCTCTGCACCTTGGGGGCCGCGCGGTTGATTTCATCGGCCAGCAGGAGGTTCGTGAAGATCGGGCCTTGCCGCGTGCGGAACTCGCCGGTGCGCGGATCGAGGATTTCCGACCCCACAATGTCCGAGGGCAGCAGGTCGATGGTAAACTGCACGCGGGCGAATTTGAGATCGATCGTCTTCGCCAAGGTATCCACGAGCAGCGTCTTCGCCAAACCGGGCATCCCCTGGAGCAGGATGTGCCCGCTGCTCAACAGCGCCACCAGCAGCCGCTCCACCACCACGTCCTGGCCCACGACGACTTCGGAAATCCTGGAAGCGATGGCGCGGGTGAATGAATCAAGAGCCGGAGCGTGCATGGCGTGGAAACGTGGCGATGGGACGGTAGTTTGCAAATAACGTTCAAATCCCTGCGGGCCATAGATTTCTTTCAC
>CAZQUC010000213.1:0-7395 GCA_964596095.1 uncultured Enterobacteriaceae bacterium | reverse complement strand
GGAAACACGCGTTTCCCACCCGCGTCGGGAAAACTGCGGCGGCGCTGCTGCTGTCCGGCATTGCCGGCAATGTGACCGACCGGCTCATCCACGGCTACGTGGTCGATTTCCTGCAATTCCGGCTCGGCCCGGTCTATGCGAAACTCAGCGGCAGCGAATGGTTCCCCTCCTTCAATGTCGCCGACTCCTGCATCTGCGTGGCGGCTGCGTTGCTGTTTTTCAGCGCGTGGCAAGCTCCGGTGAATGTTGAAAAGGACATCAAAACGTGAGAGATTTCACTTGTCTGTTGCAGACACGCAAACTCACGCTTGCCCGTCAAAACAATCACGGCTCACTTATTTGAAAATGAAGAGCGCTGTTATAGTCGTCACGATCGTCTGCGCCTTTCTTTTTGAGGCGCGCGGGGATTTTGCTTCTTCGGCTGAGAAGCCTTGGGTCACGACTTCCGAGCAAGGCGACCACCTCTTCAAAATGATCCCCGCGAAATGGCATTTCGGGGGAGACAAGAAAGTGACGGAACGGGAAGCGTTTGCCGTGGCTTACGCGATTTCCGACGATGGCGAATTCCGGGAAATGTGGCGCGCGGAAGGCTGGTATGCCTTTGAGGGTTATCTTTCCGAAGATGGCAGGTATTTCGTCGGATTCGGCCCTTGGGCGAGCGACCTGACAGACCGTTCCGATCTGGCGGTTGCCTTTTACAACCAAGGAAAATTGTTGAGGGAGTATCAGGTCAAGGAGCTGATCAAAAAACCGGAACTGTTGGAAGAATCGGTCAGTCATTATGAGTGGCGGCCCCAGCGCCAGACCAAGCCCAATGGATTCGACGAAGAAATATTCCATTTGGTCTTGATTGACAAAACCACTTTGAACTTTGATTTCAAAACGGGCGAGATTGTCTCCACCGGTCGGGACAAAGGAGCGAAAAGCCAACGCGAGCTTTTTTTGGAAGAGGAGGCGGCAGCAAACAAGAGAGGACGAGACCTTTTCGACGCAAGTCCTTTGCAAAAGATCTTCTCCCGTGATTTCGAGATTTCCAATATCAACGCAACAATCGTTACTTCCATCTCCGGCTGCTCGTTGGAAGGCGATATATGGAGGGCCGATCTGACCCCGAAAGAAAAACTGGCCCATGACGCGACGGTCGCGGTTGTTCTTCCGGTCATCGAGGGAAAGCGGATTGCCGCCACGATCACGCCCTCCGATCTCCTCAAGGTGTTCCGATCGGCGTTCGCGCATCCCTATATCGCCAGGCGGTTCAACGATTTCGGAGCCATCGGAATCCGCCTCCGGACGCAGGGCGACCGGCTTCATTGGGATACTCCCCAACTTATTGAATTTCTGGCAATGCTGACCGGAACCAAACCAAAGGGGAACGAACTCGCCCACTGGGCTTACTTGATCATTGATGAACCCGAGCACCGGATGCCCTGCCTCTACCTCAACACCAAAACGGGTGAACTGATCAGCGAAGAAACATTGGAAGATGCTGATGCAGTGATCCTTTGGGACGAGGCAGGCCATCGCAAAGAGATGGTCAAGACTCCCAGGCCCGGTTCTCCGCAGGAGGATCCCTTCGGTGAATGAAATCAATGGCGCGGATGAGGAATTTCCCCTCTCTTTATAATGGAGCGGCCGTCCCAGCGAAGAAATGTGACCCAGCGATGAATCCGCGGCCTTAAGCAGCCGTCCTACTCGTGATGAGGAGGCGAAACCGCTTCGGCCCGGCATCATAAAGTCAAACAAACCATCCACCCTTACACGCTTATGTCTGAGAAAACCAAACCAGCAATGCCCTCGACACCCGCCATTTTGGACGGAGCGGCCTGGAAAGCGTGGCTCAAGACACACGGTTCCCGGTTGCTTCTTTTCTGCCGCCAGCAAACCCGCACCGAGGCTGACGCCGAGGACGTGATGCAGGACGCCATGGTGCGCCTGTGGCGTTCCGGGCTGGTGCAGAAGAACGAAAACGGCGTAATCGAGCCTTCCTTGGCCGGGGCTTTCACCCAGATCCGCCGCGCCGCCATCGACCAGGCGCGCAAGAACATCCGCCAGGCGAATCGCGAACAACGCGCGGTCGATCTCGGTGAGGACCAAACCGGCATCGTCTGGTTTGAAAGCTCGCTGGAGGAAGATGAGCGCGCCCAGGCCATCGAAGAGGCCATGAAAAAGCTCCCCGATTATTACCGCGAAGTGTTGACGTTGAAAATCTGGGGCGAGTTGACTTTCGAGCAAATCGCGGAAACGCTCGACATTCCCATGAACACGGCGGCCTCGCGTTATCGCTACGCGTTGCAACAACTCCGCCGGCATCTGACGCCTTCCAAACTGCAATGAGCCAAGAGGATCACATGCCCCTGGAACCTGAACTGCTGGAACTGGAGAACGAACTCCGGAAGCTGGCGCCTCTGGAATTGGACTTTCCCAATGGCCAGCGGGTCATGGGAGCGCTGGCGGAAGAAATCACCGCTTACGCGGATCCCGCCGCCCGCCCGGCCGCGGAGAACGGCATTCTTTCCCCAGAGACGTGGCGGGTTCTCGGGGGCTACGGCCACCACGCCTCCGCGGCGCGGGAACCTCAACGCTCCTGGTCCATCGGAATAATGGGCGCCGCTGCCGCGCTGCTCGTGGTCGGCGTTCTGGCGTGGCAACCGCTCGATTCGACGCGGGTCCGCCAGGCTCTGGCCAAGCTGACGGCTCCGGTGAACGACCCGATGGCCGAAGGAGAAGCCGTGACTCATCTGGGAGATTCGGCGGAGACCTCCCCCAGCCGCCGCGCGCGCATCGCCCCGATTTACCCTTCCATGGAGGAGGCGGGATCTCCACGTTCTCACTTCATCGAAGGGCCGGCGGGCTCGTCCTATGAAGCGAATACGGGGGGCGTCCCGCGGCAACCCATGCGCTTCGCTCGCGTTCCAGAAGCGACTTCTCAGTATGGATTCCTGGACGTGAGACAGGCCTTCGCGCTTCCGCCCGACTATTGCAAAAACAAAGGCATCGAAGGCGGGGTCGTGCTCAGCGAACTCGGCGTCCACGGTCCCGCCGCCCTGCAAGGGCTGGAATCGGGAGATATCGTGTTGAGCATCGATGGCAAACCGATCCGCACCACCGAGGAGTTTTGCCATACCATCCGCTCCACCCCCCCCGGCACCACCGTGAAAATGAAAATCCGCCGCGACCACATTTTCATGGAGATCCTCATCCGGTTGGCTTCCGCGCCTTCGGCGTAGGCGTGACAAAGCAGCCTTCCGCGCCTCTCAACAGAAGTGCGGAAAGCTCATTCCCACGGTGGGAAGACCCTCGGCATAATGCGCGCCGATAAATTCCGCATCATCCACCCACGTGCCGGTGAGACGCGAAAGCGTATCCTCCTCGATGACCGCTTCCGTTTCGACAGGCCGCCACGGCTCGTGCCAGACGCGGAAAAACCGGCGCAAGCCGCCCCAGGCCGTGAACGCCGTGTAGCGCTCCATGAGAAAGGCCGTGAGCGCAGCCGGGGCGGCCGTGGTGCCCAGCCGGGCATGATACCGCAACACGCCCCGCGCGCTGGCGGCCGTGACGACTCCCTCGGCGCGCCCGTGCTCATGATCGTGCCGGCACGCAAACCGCCCAAACCGGTAAGGCAGCCCGAAACATGGCCGCCCCAGCAACACGCTGACCCGATTGGGAATCCATTCGGCCAGAAAATAAATGCCCGCTTCTCCGCGATGCCGGACGTAAGCCCGCACGTTGAGGAACTCGTGGGTGGCGAGAGGCCGCAGGCAGGGAGAGAGCCAACCATGGTCTCCCGCGAACCGCATGTCCGTCATTTTGAAAGACACGAGGCTGACATAGGCCCGGCCCTCGAACACATCCAACTCGAACGGCACCCAAGGCCGCAAGACCTCCGGCGGCATCGCGTAGTGGAGCATCAGCACGCGCTCCCAGCCCGCTTCCAGCCGGAGGGCCCCGGCCTTCTCATTCCACCGCCGCCACGCCAGCGCGCCCGGTCCGCTTCGTTCCGGCTCAGGGATCGCGCTCATGCCATCACCCCCAGCAGATAGACCACCGCCCACGCGCCATAGACGAGGAACAGCAGCCAGTGAATGATCGTCCGGTCCACCCTCCCCTTCCAATGCGCGGCGCTGTAATGGCTCCATTGCATTACACAACGCGCGCCCCAGAACAAGGCCACTGCTCCGCACCACCAGCGGCTCCAGTCGGTCGGCGCCGTGGCGATGTCCGCGGCGAAACGCCACGTCAGCACCGCCCAGATTCCCACGGTGAGACTGATGAACCAGCCGTGAATGACAAACACCTCGCGCACCAGCCGTGGCATGGCGTCGATGGCCGGCTGCCATTTCATGATCCGTGCCAGGAATAGATTCAGCCCCGCTACCACGGCTTGCAGCACGGCGGTGATCCGCAGTCCGGTTTCGAGATGGGCAAAGGCGAAATCGGCAATCGGGTTCAAGGCATTCATGGTTTGAGCCACTGGAAATCAAGACGCAACGCCGCCGCGGCATACACCGTCGTCAGGTAGAGGAACGCCGCGGTCAGCGTGTGGTAACCGGCGAGGTGCCAGCAGGTGGTCAGGTAGGGACGGGCATCGAAGACGAACCATTGCACGCCCAACCGCGCGCCCCAGAACACGGCGATGAACCCCGCCAGCCCGCGCGCCACCGGCTCGCCCGCCGCCATTTCGGACCGGAAGGCCAGCGTCAGCACGCCCAGCCCGGCGATCACCAGCACGATGAAGCCGCCATACACCCAGAAGAGCGCGCGCAAAAACGGCGGCAACGGTTGAAACGCCTCCCGCCATTGCAGCACCTTCGGCGTCAGGGCGCTGGCGATCAGGATGCCGAAGTGGCCGACGCCCGCGAGCCACAGCGCAGAATCAAGATTCAAGAATGGGTTCATGGCAAAGCTCCGATGTATTGGAAAAAAGGAATCATCACCCGCTCCACGAACGGTGGGGGGAACAACAAACCGGCCGGCAGCGCCGTGGCGGCCAGAGTGAACCAGCGGCTCCGGAGCCGGAAGCGTTTTTCGACCGTGAGCGCGAGGGCCTGGAACAGGAAATACCCCGTCGGCCCGCCATACCCGCCCCGAGCCGGCACGCTGATGACCAGCTCGTGCGCCAGCCCCGAAACCAGGAACCCGGCCCACAGTCCCGCCGCCGCGCCCCACCGGCGTTGCATCGGCCGGAAGATGAACGGATGGGCGAGATCGCGGAAGGCGCGATTCCAACGCCGTCCCCAAAACTCCGCCACCGTCACGGCCGCGGCCGGATTGTGCATGATCGGGCGCACGGCCCGCCCCCGCCTTTGCCAAAAGACGGCCAGCAATGAAAACAGGCCGAAGTGCCACATCAAGATCAACCCCACCATCCCGCACCAGCCTGCCAGCCACGGCGGCGTCAGCCACCGCGCTCCTCCCCAGAGCAAGGCCGCGCCCACAAGCGTATGCCCCAGCGGAATGATCCCCTCCCGCCATCGCCCGCGGTCCACCGGACGAGCCCCCAGCCATTCCGCCGGATTCATGCCCACCCAGCCGAAGGTGTAGCCCAAGGCCGGCCCCAGACGAGGCTCCCGCCGCCACAACCCGGCCAGCGTGGCCGCCTTGCCGGAGAAAAACAGCACTCCCGCCAGCAGCCACATCACGGCCCACGCGGGAAGCTCGATTGCCCAAAGATTCATGGTGAAGGGATAATGATGATTCCTTCTCGAAAACGCGCCGGCGGTTAAACCAGCCGGCGTTTACATTTCCGATATTTCTGTTTTAACCGAAATATCGGAAATTTCAAGTCGGACTTTAAGAAAATAATATCCCGAGGTGAATGAAGAGAAATCTTCTTTTGAAGCATTTCGGATGATCCAGCCCTGACCATTCTGTCGGACTGATCAATGGATCATTGACGCGCCGGGCCGCGGCGGGACCGTGGCCCACTTCCGATTTTCTCATGCGATTCCCTCGCTCCTCTTCCGCACTTCCCGTTCTGGCGGGAAGCCCCTTCGTGGCGCTCGCCGCGCTTCAGGCCGCCCCCGTCCCGTGGCGGAAGGCGTCGCCGCCCGCGGCGGAAACTCGGCGCGCCGCGGCTCTTCCTCCCACCTCCGACTCCACCGGCCGCCCCTCACGCGTGCTGCTCCGACCCGCCGCCGCCACGAATCTGCGGGCGCTGGCGACGCGGCACGGATTCCGCTGGCGGATGCTTCCCGGCCCGGCCGACGGCTGGTTGGTGGCCGAGTTTCCCTCCGCCTCTGCGCGCTCCTCGCGGGCGATGCCTCCGCTGCCGGAAGCGATGCCGGTCACCCGCGGATGGTGTGTGGGGTTGGGCATTCCGGATGATCCCTTCTTCCCCTCCGCCTGGCACTTGCTCAATACCGGCCAACAAGGCGCGGTGGAAGGCTTCGACATCAACGTGACGCCGGTATGGGGGGATTTCGCCGGAGCCGGCACGCGTGGTGGCGGCGTGCGGATCGGCATCATCGACGACGGCGTGGAAAGCGATCACCCCGATCTGCCCGCCGACGACCTCACGGACCGCGATTGGTCGCTGCATCTGCCCAATGATGCCGTGCCGTGGGATGGCAATCCCAAACTCACCACCGACAACCACGGCACCGCCGTCGCCGGCATCGCCGCCGCGCTCGCCCACAACGGACTCGGTGTCGCGGGTGTCGCCCCCGAAGCGCGGCTCGTTGGCTTGCGCCTGCTGGGCGGCGCGCTCGACGGCACGGGCGTGTTGCTGGATGACGCCGACGTGGCGGAAGCCTTCGGCTATCTCGCCCAATCCGGCGCGGCCACCATCCATGTCAAGAACGGCAGTTGGGGGCCGGTGGATACGGCGCACGCCTTCGACGGACCCGGCTTTCTCGCCGAACGGGCCTTGCGCTGGGCCACGACGCATGGCCGGGACGGCCGCGGCACGATCTTCGTCTTCGCCGCCGGCAACGGCCGCTTTTTCGGCGAAGACGCCAATGCCAATGGCTATGCCAACGCGCCCGAGACCATCGCCGTCGGCGCCATCCGCGAAAATGGCGACGTCGCGCCCTATAGCGAGCCCGGCTCCTGCCTGCTGGTCTGCGCGCCCGGTGGCGCCGACGAGAGCCTGATCCTGCATCCGGATCCCGCGTCGCGCCGCGAGGGCATTTATACCACCGACCGCAGCGGTGTGGCGGGTTACAACACCAACGCCGCCAGCCTCAACAACGGCTTCACCCGCACGTTCACCGGCACCTCGGCCGCCGCGCCCATCGTCAGCGGTGTGTGCGCCTTGCTGCTGCAAACCAATCCCGGCCTGGGCTGGCGCGATGTGCAGGAAATCCTCGTCCGCTCCGCGTGGAAGATCAACGACACGGACGCGGGCTGGCTCACCAATGCCGCCGGGTTCCATTTTCATGACGACTTCGGCGCGGG
>CAZQUC010000212.1:6256-7402 GCA_964596095.1 uncultured Enterobacteriaceae bacterium | reverse complement strand
GGGGGCGGAACGATGCCGGATGGTCCACGCAACATAGTCGGTCCCCAGGTGATGCGGCTGCGCAATGCGCGCGGCTGGTCACAGGAGCGGCTGGCCGCGGTGAGCCAGCTGGGGGGCTGGGATGTATCGCGCGGGGTGATCGCCCGCATTGAGGGCGGGGTGCGCTGGGTGGCGGACTTCGAGGTGCTGAAGCTGGCCGTAGCGCTCCGGGTGTCGGTGCCGGAATTGTATCCGCTCGAGCAACAAGGGTTGTTCGAGCGGGAGGAGACGGCGCCGGAGGTCCGGGAGCGTTGATCGTCGCCGGGCCGGCGTGCGGGGGGGCGCCCGCGACGCCGTGAGGAGGTGAAGAATGAGGGATGAGCTCTTTCCTATTCGGAAAGGCGGGGGAGACTCCTTGCGGGGAAGGACGATTTTTTCGGTTTCTTTTGGGGAGGGCCGGGAGAGCACGGCCTTCCCAGGCCGGGTGGCGGGCGGGCTTATTCCCCGAGCTTGTATTTGATCCCGGTGGATTTCTTCGGCTGGCGGCTGAGTTTGATGAGGGTATCCAGGGAGAACCGTCCGGCGCCGGAGAAAAAGAGCACCAGGCCCACCGCGGCGTAAGCGCCCGCGAGTTCCTGCCACACGTCCGCCGCGGCCACCAGGGCGAGGCCGCCCGCAATCAGCACCAGCAGCAGCGCCGCCACGCGGGTCAGCAGGCCGGCCGCGAAACACAGGACGATGGCCCACAGCAGCACGGTGAGTGTGACGGCCACGGCCAGCGGGAGGGGTATCCCCGCGGTGTGCAGGACCTGCGGCAGTCCCCAGGGATCTTTCGGCCCGAAAAAATGACAATAGCCGGCGAGGGCTTCGCCCCAGGCGTGGAAAATCATGAGGCACCACGCGGCCAGCACGCGGCCCAGCAGCAGGCCGGTGTCGCGGAAGACGTGGGAGGCGGTTTCGAGCAGGGGAGGCGGCGGTTGGTTCGGCATGCGTGGAGCGGACGGGGCAGGAAAAACGGAAAACCCAGGGCGGGTTTCAAGCAACGGCGTGGCGATGAAACAGCCAGCTTTCGAGCAACAACGCCAGCAGGGCGAGGATGATGAACCAGCGGGTGAGTTCCCCGGCAAAGGTCGGCGCGCGCGGCGGCGTGGTCGCGGTGGTGTCGGA
>CAZQUC010000212.1:0-6156 GCA_964596095.1 uncultured Enterobacteriaceae bacterium | reverse complement strand
TGAGTTCCCCGGCAAAGGTCGGCGCGCGCGGCGGCGTGGTCGCGGTGGTGTCGGACGGCTCCGGCGCGGTCGCCGCGGCCGCGTCGGTCTCGGCGTGAGGAGAGGCGGCTTCCTCGATCGGAAGGTGGGCGCCGAGATCGGTTTCGTGACGCGAGAGGAGCGCGGTCGCGCCTTCGAGCGAGCCGTCGGCCAGGCGCCACAGGCCCAGCCGGTCGAGTTCCACCAGCGACTTTCCCTCGGAAGGCTGCAGGACCGGCGCGGCGAGCCGGCCGTCCCGCCAAGCGCGCCATTCCAGGGACTGGCCGGACGTGGGAATGAGCGTGCCGGGGCGGGTGATGGCCGGGGCGCGCGCGGCCGCGGATTTCTCCGCGCACCAGCCCAGGCTGTTGGCGAGCAGGAGCGGAAAGGCCGGCGTGAGCGGCAACCGCTCCGACAACCCCGGCGCGCCGCCTAACACCACGACACACCGTCCGTCATGTTCCCCGGCCAGCAGCACGGGCTGGTCCCCCGCCTGCCACAGCGGCTGCCAGGCGCCCCCGGCATCGAGCGCCACGGTTTGCGTCAAGGTCACGCGGCTGGTGCTGACGCGGAAAAGCACGGGGTGGCTGTCATCCACGACGCGGAGGTCGTCGCGTGGCACCGGTCGCTCCAGCCGCACCGCGCGGATCGGCCCGCCGCTGCCGGGAGGGTCGAGCACCACTGCCGGGAGACCATCGGGCCACGTGTCGGGCAGCCAGTTTTCAAACAACGCCACATCCGGCAGTTGCGCGGGCGGCCATTGCTCGGGGCGGCCGGCGAAGATGTCCAACTCGCCTTCTGTTGCGAGGGCCTTGAGCGCCAGTTCGGTGAAGGGATCGGGCTTCGGCGAGAACCAGGCGACCACCAGCGGCCGCGCGGCGGGCAGGCGGGCCGCGACCTGATTGTCGGCTGCCAAGCGGTCGCCCTCAAGGAGCAGCGACACCTCCAGCACCTGGTCTTGCGCGGCATCTATTTCAAAGGTCAACCCCTGGGGCACGCCCGGCTGGAGATCGAGCTGCCGACGCGCCAGCGGCAACCCGCCGACCTGTGGCTCCAGCACCGCCGCGCGCGGTCCGTCCGCGCCCGCATTCAGTGCCACCTGCACGTAGGCCTGATAGCGGGCATGGGCGAGCGGCAGCTTCTTGATTGAAAAGGCCGTGATCCCCGCATTCAGCGGTTGCGGTGCGGCGAAGGAAACGAACGAGCGCGTCACTCCCGCCGGGAGCGCGGGCAAGCCGGCGCTTTCCCCGTCGCTCAGATGCCAGATTTCCGCCGGCGTTTCCAGCCCCGCGATCCGCCCCGCCGCCGCCAAGGCCGCGGCCGCGTCGTCTTCCACCGGACGCACCGCCACTTCCTCCAGCGCGCGGAGCAAGGCGCGGCGGTTGGTGGATTTCGGATGCACGATGTCGGGCCGGCCGTCGTAGGCCACCAAGGCGACCGGCACGCTCTCGGGCACGCCTGCCAGCCGCGTCCGCAACCAGGCCCGCGCCGCCTCCAGCCGCGTTTGCCCCGCGTCATCCGCCGCGCCCATCGAGGCCGAGCGGTCCAGCGCGATGACGAGACTACGCGCCTCGGTGGCCCCGCCCGCCGCCACCAACCGGGTCAGCGCGAAAATCGGCGCGCTCAGGATCAGCAGCGAGAGCAGCAGCGAGAGCCAGCGTTTCAACCACCGCAGCCACGCGCTTTCCTGGTGCTCGCGGACCAGCGAGTCGAAAAACAGCAGCGTGCTCACCCGCACCGTGCGGCTGCGACGGCGGAACAAATGCAGCACCACCGGCAGCAGCGCCAGCCAGAGCCACGGAAGAAATTGGGGACTGAGAAAACGCACCGTCTGAAAGCGAAACGAAACCGGCCGGGCTCACCAAAAGAGCGTCCGTGCCGTCACGAGCGCCGAGCGTGGCGCACGTCCGCGCGACGGGCAAGCGGGGAACGCCGGACCGGGGTGTCGAGCCTTCCTGTCATCCCTCGACCGGGTCCGGCTCGTTCTCGAATTTGGCCGGCCTCTCTTGGCCCTCGGTTCCAGCCAGCGGGAGCGCGAAAGAAAAGCGCTGCATATTCACAGATAAGAAACGCCGCGCACAACGCGTTGAAAGGGGCGGAACTTGGCGTTCCTTTCACCCGCACCATCATCCATTAATTGCTAATCTTATGACCACTCGTCGTTTTTTCCTGGCTGGCGCGCTGACTTTGCTGGCCGCATGGCTTCCCATGGCGCAGGCCGCCGATTTCCCGAAAGGCAGCCCGAAATTCGTCACACGCTATCGCGCCGCGCTTTCCGAAGCGAAAAAGACCGGCAAACCGATCGTTTTCGTGTTTTCGGCCACGTGGTGCGGTCCGTGCCAGAAAATGAAAAAAGACGTGTATCCGAGCGAAGCGATCAAACCCTACCACGACAAATTCGTGTGGGCGTATCTGGATGCGGATGACAAGGACAACGAAAAACTCGCCAAGCAATACGGCGTCGGCGGCATCCCGCACATTGAGATCGTGGACAAGGATGGCCAATCCCTTGGTAAACAAGTGGGGAGCACTTCCCCCGAGACCTTTGCCGGCAAGCTCAAGGCTGCGGCCGAAAAAGGTGAGAAAGCCGCCGTCGCCGGCAATTGACGCCGTTCCTGCGGTGCCCCTCCCGTGATCTGATAGTAGTTTTTACGACTGCGTCTCATTAGCAATTAAGGCTTGCCTTTCCGCGGGGGCTTGGTATGTGCGGTCGCGTGAAGACCAAGACCATCGTATTCTCCATCACCCTCGCCGCCGTTTCCCACCTGTCGACGGAAGCGGCGCTCATCGCGTTCCAGTCCGGCGAGACGCTCGTTCCCGGCAACCAATTGACCGGCGCTGTCACCTACGAAGGGTGGGACGATCTCAACACGGGTCGCATCGACAACACGGCGACCACGCCGGGCGACAATGCCACGCGGCCCTATGGCTTCCATAACATGACCAATGCGTGGAACGCCACGCTCGACTCCAATCTGGGCACGGGTGATTCCACGCTGTGGAAGAGCGGCGGCTACGGCTACATCGCCTCGGGCAGCCTGCACCAAGGGGTGCCCAACAATACCATCAATCCGGGCGGTGATTTCGAGATTGCCAGCTTGGCGATCGACGACTTGGAGACCTTCGTGTTTCAGATCGATGCCACGGACCGAGCGGGAGATGTCTTCGACCAATTCCCCACCCTGACCTTTGGCGCGACGACGCTCTCCGCCGATTTCTCCTGGCGTTTTTCTTCGGTGCTTCAGGCCGGTGGCATGGGCGGTCCCCAAAACCGCGACTCGTATGCCTTCCAGTGGGATTTGACCGGCCAGAGCATCGCAGCGGGCACCACCCTGACGGTGAACTGGACCGGCCTGACGAATTCCGGCATTTACGAGCTGCAAATCAATCAAGGCAGCGCCTTCACCCAGGTCGTCCCGGAACCCGGCGTGCTGGGTCTCGCCGGCCTCGCCGTGCTGGGCCTGTGCCGGCGCAGCCGGACCCGTCGCTGAAAAACGGCGTCATCGCGCGTGGCTTCGATCATCGCCTCTCCTTGAGAGGCGCGAAGAAGGGAGCGGTGACCGAAGCCGCACCGTGCTGGCGGTGGGCGGGACGCCCCCGCTACGAGCGGCACGAATCGCTCCCGCCGCACGATTTTCTCTTTCGCATTCCGGCGCGGCGGTTCATGCTGACGGCTTCGCGCATCCCACGCGTTGTCGATGATGGCGATGATTTCCGTTGAGAACCTGACCAAGCGTTATGCCGGCCGCACCGCCGTGGACGATCTCTCGTTCGAGGTCGGCGCGGGCGAGGTGGTCGGTTTCCTCGGCCCCAACGGCGCGGGCAAGAGCACGACGATGCGCATCCTCACCAGCTACCTCCCGGCCACGGCCGGACGGGTGCGCGTGGCGGGGCACGATGTTTTCACCGAGTCCGTGCAGGTGCGCCGCCAGCTTGGTTACATGCCGGAGAATGTCCCGCTCTACGAGGATATGCGGGTCAAGGAATACCTCACCTTCCGCGCCAAGCTCAAGGGCCTGCGCGGCCGCCAATGCCGCGTGCAGGTCGGCGAGGCCATGGAGCAATGCGGGGTGACCGACGTGCGCAAGAAAATGATCGGCAGCCTTTCCAAAGGTTACCGCCAGCGCGTGGGGCTGGCCGACGCGCTCGTCCACCGGCCCCGGTTGCTCATCCTCGACGAGCCGACCAACGGCCTCGACCCCAACCAGATCCGCCAGGTGCGCGAACTCATCCGCCAGCTCGGCACACGGCACACCATCCTGCTCTCCACCCACATCCTCACCGAAGTCGAAGCTACCTGCCAGCGCGTCATCATCATCGACCAGGGAAAAATCAAAGCGCTCGACACGCCGGAAAACCTTCAGCAACGGCTGCGCTCCGCCGGGGCCGTCCACGTGGAGGTGAAAGCGCCGGCCGAGGAGGCCGCCACCGCGATGCGTGCGCTGCCGCAGGTCCGCCGCGTGCTGACCGAGGAGCTGGGGGACGGCTGGCGCCGCTTCACCGTGCGCGTGGATGAGGGGGCCGACCTCCGCGAGGCCCTGCACCAACTCGCCGCCGCGCACGGTTGGCCCTTGCGCGAATTGACCCGCCACCAGGCGTCGCTGGAGGACGTCTTCGTCGAACTCACCCATCACGCCTGATCCGGAGCCTCACCGACTTTTCTCATCATGCGCGTCTTCCTCATCCTCCTGGGCAAAGAGTTGCGGCAGATTTTCCTCTCGCCGCTCGCCTACATCGTTATCCTGCTCTTCATGCTAGTGAACGGCGTGAATTTCTACGCCAGCATCACCGCGCTCACCAAGACCACCAGCGGGTATGACATCGTCTCGTGGATGTTCCGCTCGCCGTGGTTTTACCTGAGTTATTTCGTGGTCTTCCCGCTCATCACCATGCGCCTCATCGCCGAGGAGCGGAAAATGGGCACGCTGGAGACACTCATGACCGCGCCCGTCCGC
The DNA here is from genome assembly GCA_964596095.1 of uncultured Enterobacteriaceae bacterium. GTDB lineage: Bacteria > Verrucomicrobiota > Verrucomicrobiia > Verrucomicrobiales > V1-33 > CAJBME01. Next base: position 1,183 of record CAZQUC010000212.1, on the reverse strand, counting down.
GCCGCGCAATTCGTGCTCTCCAAATACGCGGCCGCCGTCATTTTCTATGTCGTGATGTGGCTGCCCAGCCTGGCCAACCTGTATCTCTTCCAATACGTCACCGACGGCGCCGCGGTCGTGCCGCGCGGGCCGTTGCTCGGCAGCTATGCCATCGTCTTTCTCATGGGGTTGCTGTATCTGGCCATCGGCCTCTTCGCCTCCGCGCTGGCCCGCAACCAGATCGTCGCCGCCGTGCTCTCCTTCACGCTCATCCTGCTGCATTACCTCGTCGGCATGATCGCCGTCTATCTCTCCAGCGCGCGGATGCTCGATCTTTCCGAGATCATCACCTACATCGCCGCGGTCGAGCACATGAAGGTCTTCACCAGCGGGCTCATCGACTCGCGCGTGGTGGTTTATTACGTGAGCCTCGCCGCGTTCTTCCTCGTGCTCACCCATCAGGTCATCGAATTCCGCCGCTGGAAAACCTGAGCGTCCCGCCGCCTTTCCCATCGCTTTTTCATGGACGACACCACCGCCACCCCGCCGCCGCAACCGATCCGCCGCGTCAGCATCGCGACCCAGGTCGCGCTGCAACTGCTGATCGCGTTCTTCCTGCTCGGTGTGGTCAATTACCTCAGCTACCGCCACTTCCGCCGCTGGGATCTGACGCTGAATCAGGATTTTTCCGTCAGCGACCAGACCCGCAGTTACCTCAAAAGCCTGCGCGGCAAGACCGACATCATCGCGGTCTTTCCCAAGGGCGAGCCGGAGGAGGAGCAGGTGCGCAAGTTGCTGGAGGAATACAAGCGCCACGCCAAGACCAAACTCTCCATCGACTATCTCGACCTCACCCGTGAGCCGAGCCGGCTGCTGGAAGCGCGGAAGAAATTCGACATCAACCTCAGTGGCAGCGGGATCATCGTCGGCAAGAAAGTGCCCGCGCCCAAGCCCAAGCCCGGCGAGGCGGATGCCGGCGGGGAAAAACGCGAGTCCATCCGCCGCGTCCGCTTCATCGACGCCACGAACCTCTTCGACTACGAAGGCGAGCACGCCCTGCGCCGGATGACCGCCTTCCGCGGCGAGGACCTGCTGACCACCGCCATCATCGGCGTCAACCAAAGCGAGTCGCCCGTCATCTATCTGCTCAAGCACAACATCGCCAACCTGCCCGCGGCCGAAATCGCCGGCCCGGACGGCGAAC
>CAZQUC010000211.1:0-7411 GCA_964596095.1 uncultured Enterobacteriaceae bacterium | reverse complement strand
CGATCCGCCTCACCCAGGCCGGCGGCGAGGGCTACGATCCCGCGGTGGGCTATGCCACGTTGTTGGTCAGCGACACGCCGGTCTTCACGCAGGTTTCGAACGGAATCGACCATGTCGCCGCTCTCCGCAGTGATGGCACGATGTGGGCGTGGGGACGCAATAACTTCGGCCAACTCGGCGATGGCACGACCACCAACCGCGCCCACCCGGTCCAGATTGGCAGGGACACCAACTGGGCGGCCGTTTCCGCAAAGGGCAACCACACCGTGGCCCTGCGTCAAGACGGCACGCTCTGGTCTTGGGGCAGTTTTACCAGCGGCAGCACGCCTAGGCAAATCGGTGCAGATGCCGATTGGGCCACGGTTTCCGCCGGCGATTCCCACACGGTGGCTGTGCGCCAGGACGGCACGCTGTGGGCATGGGGAAGCAACTACTACGGCCAACTCGGCGATGGAACCACCAGTGCCCAGGACACTCCCATCCGAATCGGTGCCGGCAGCGACTGGACGACGGCCTCCGCGGGAGGCTATCACACCATGGCCGTGCGTCGGGACGGCACCCTGTGGGCGTGGGGCCGCAATGACCGAGGCCAACTCGGCGACGGCTCCACCACCGATCAAACAGAGCCCATCCGGATCGGCGCCGACGCCGACTGGGCCGTCGTTTCCGCGGGAGCCTTGCATACGGTGGCGCTCCGTCAGAACGGCACCCTGTGGGCGTGGGGCAGCAATAACTCCGGCCGGCTCGGCGATGGCACGACCACCGATCAAGCGGCTCCCATTCAGATCGGCGCCGCCACCGATTGGGCCGCCGTTTCCGCGGGAACCTTGCACACCGTGGGGCTGCGTCGGGACGGCACGTTCTGGGCATGGGGGTTGAACCGGGGCGGCCAACTTGGCGACGGCACGGCCGTCACCCGCCATCGTCCGGTGCCCATCGGACACACTTCCCGCTGGCTCTCCGTTTCGGCTTGGGGTGAGCACACCGCCGCCGTGGCGGCCGGAGGGACGCTCCATGGCTGGGGCGATTCTTCTCCCGGCGTCGGGCAATACTCTTTTCCTCCCTCTGGAATTTCCTGGCAAACCACCACCTACCAACCGGTCCACCCCGGCCCCTCCAACGGGCCGTGGAAGCATGTCTCCGGGGGATCCTATCAAACGGCAGCGGTCCATCAGGATGGCACGCTGTGGAGCTGGGGCAGCATGGACAGCATCCTACGCGGGAGCGGTATCCCGACGCGCCGCGGCGCCGACACCGACTGGGCCGCCGTCGCGGCGGGGCGCTTCCACAACCTGGCCCTCCGCCAGGATGGCACCCTGTGGGCCTGGGGCGGCAATCACGTCGGCGAACTCGGCGATGGCTCCGTCTCCACCACTCGTCCCACCCCTGTGCGGATCGGCGCCCATTCCGACTGGACTGCGATCGCTGCGGTCGGCTTCCATTCCGCGGCCTTGCGTCAGGACGGAACCCTTTGGACGTGGGGAGCGAATCCCGGCCGGAGTGGCAATGCCCGTCTGCCCGGCCAAGTGGGCACGGCCACCCATTGGAAGGCGATCGCCGCCAGGGACGCACACACCCTCGCCTTGACCCAAGAAGGTGCTCTGTGGACCTGGGGCAGCAATTCCGGTGACTACGCGGGTCAACTCGGCGATGGCACCACGATTGACCGCTCCACTCCGGTGCGCGTCGGCGACCGCTCCGATTGGGTCGCCGCGGCCGCCGGAGGGCACCACTCCGTGGCGCTGCGCCGGGATGGCTCTCTCTGGGCGTGGGGGATGAATTTTTACGGCCAACTGGGCGACGGCACCACCACCGGCCAGCTCACCCCGACGCGCATCGGCAACGACACGAACTGGACCGCCGTGACCACCGGTTTCTACCACACCACCGCCCTCCGCGCGGATGGCACGCTGTGGGCCTGGGGTTACAATACCAGCGGCCAGTTGGGCGATAGCACGACCGAGCAGCGACTCTCTCCGATCCAGATCGGCGCCGACTCCGATTGGATCGCCGTCGAGGGCGGCAGCCGCCATACCCTCGCGCTCAAGCGGGGCGGCTCGCTTTGGGCGACTGGCGCCGGTATCAATACCACTTTCGGGATCGACGGCCGATTGGGCCTCTCGCTTTTCATTTACCAAAAGGCTCCGCAAACCCTGGACTTCACGCCTCCGATCGAACTGGAGCCGGGCGCGCTCGTCACGCTGAGCGCCCGCACCAACAGCGGCCTGCCGGTCAGCTACCGGGTCACCGGACCGGCCACTTTGGCCGGGGACGTGCTCACCCGCACCGGGCCGGGGGCGATCTGGGTCACCGCTTGGCAAGACGGTGATTCGGTGTGGGAAGCGGTGGTCGGGAGTTGGGGACCGATCGAGGGAGAGCCCTCCGCCTATGACGCCTGGGCCGCCGGCCAAGGATTGCCCGCGGGACAGCGCGCGCCCGCGGATGACCCCGACCACGACGGGCTGCCCAATTTGCTGGAATTCGCCTTCGGCCAACATCCACAAAACGCGGCCTCGCAGGAGCTTCCCGCCTGGGTGGAACAGGAGGGCGCGTGGCGCGTGGACTTCATTTCTCCAGAAGGAGCGGCAGATCTTGCCTACACCGCCGAGTGGAGCCTCACCTTGTCCGACGACCCGGACTCGTGGACCCCGCTGCCCAATCTCGCCGTCGCGCCACACTACCGTTTCGAGCTGCCTGCCGATCCCGCCCGACCCCAGGCCTTCGTGCGGCTGCGGGTCGTGCTGCCGTAGGTCTTCCCGCAAAGCGGAGGCTTACCTCACTATCTCCAAATCGATCCGATGGGGGTGCCGCTCTCATGCGGCGCTCGGTTTTGCCGGGTCGCGCTCTTCGCGGTGGGCGGGTCGCCCGCCGCTTGACCCGGCGCAGCGCGCGTGTTGGGCTGCGCGATGGGGTTTTCCATGCTGAATTTTGCCCACGAATGGATCGCGGGCACGCCGGTCCCGGCGGTAGGGGCCGTGGCGGTCGATGCCACGGTGGGCAACGGCCATGACACGTTGTTCCTCGCGGAATGGCTCGGACCGGACGGGGTGGTGCATGGGTTCGACGTGCAGGCCGACGCCTTGGCGGAAGCGCGCCGGCGCTGCGAGTCCGCCACGACGCCGCGCGCGGTCATTCATTGGCACGAAACCGGCCATGAACACGCGGCGGCCGTGTTGGCACAAGCCGGTGTCGTGGCGGTGTCGGCGGTCATGTTCAATCTCGGCTACCGGCCCGGCGGCGACAAAACGCGGGTCACCCGGCCGGACACCACACGGGCGGCGCTCGACGCCTTGTCCGCGCGACTGGCGCCCGGCGGCCGGCTGACGGTGGTGGCCTATCCGGGCCATCCCGGCGGGCGGGAGGAAACGGACGCCGTGCTGGCATGGGCGGCGGAGCTGGAGGCCGCGACGTTTACGGCGTCGCACCATCGATGGCTCAATCGCGGCGCGCATCGGCCCGAGGTGATCACTCTCGAACGCCGGCTCCCGCGGTGACGAGATTGGCGGTTTTCTTCCTTGATGAAACGGGCCATCGCGGGTGTCTTGTGGCCTCCCCTTCACCGACCACTCCCACCCCCCTCGCATGAACGAAGTCAAAGACACCCAGCGCGCGATGGTGCGGATCGGTTACGACGGCCGCGTGCACAAAACCTTTCGCGGTCCCGACGCGGAAAAACGGTTCGCCAACGAAACCAAGGTGCTGCGTTACCTGGAGCAACGCGGCTGCCCGTTCGTCCCGCAGCTGCTGGAGGCCGATCCGGTGACGCTCAAGATCACCACCTCCAATTGCGGCCAACGCGTGGAGCAGGTCAACGACGAGCGGCTCAAGGAATTGTTCGCGGAGCTGGAAACCTACGGCGTGCGCCACGATGATCCCTTCGTGCGCAACGTGACTTATCGCGCGAGCGACGGCCGCTTCTGCCTCATCGATTTCGAGTTCGCCACCATTCTGGATGAGGAGGCCCCCGCCGCCGCGGTTGACGTTGCGTGAGCGGGGATTCCGCCCCATGATGAGCCGTCGTTTTTCCTCTCTACCGTCTGTGTCATTCCTCGCGTTGCCCGCCATGAAAATCCGTCTCGCCGCTCTCCTCGCCTTCTGCTTCGCCCTCCCCGCCGCCGCGGATGTGCCAAAAGTGAAGACCGACACCACGCGTGTGGACGGCCCGGCGATCGGCATGGTGTGGAAGGTCGAGGGCGGAAAGGTTCCCGTATATCTCGCGGGCTCGCTGCACCTGCTGCGCGAAAAGGATTTGCCACCGCCCGCCCCGTTGCAAACGGCCTATGCGGCGAGCGAACAAGTCTGGCTCGAGATTCCGCCGGGCGACATGGAGGATCCGGCCGTCCTTTCCAAGATCATGACCCTGGCCGCGCTGCCCGCCGATCAGACGCTCCAGGATGTGGTGCCCGCCGAGACTTACCAAAAAGTCCAGGCGTGGAACAGTGTGCCCGCGATGAAGCTGGTGCTCCAGCGCACGCGCCCGTGGTTCGCGGCCCTCACCATCATGGTCACCGAGTATCAATTGATCGGCGTGACCGCCGAGCACGGCGTGGAAAAAATCTACCAGGCGCGGGCGAAGAAAGACGGCAAGGCGACCGGCGGATTCGAGTCGGCCGAGGAGCAGATCGGGTTCTTCTCCAAACTCACCGACAAGCAGCAGGCCGCCATGCTGGACCAGACCTTCGCCGAAGTCGCCGTCGCCAAGGAAAAAATTTCCGACATGATCACGGCGTGGAAGACGGGCGACACCGAGTCGCTCGCCGCGCAGATGAGCGAAAGCTTCAAAGATTACCCGGAAATCCAGAAACTCCTGCTCGACGACCGCAATGCGCGTTGGGTGCCGGAGATCGAAAAATTCCTCGCCGGGGACAAACCCACGCTCGTCATCGTCGGCGCGGGGCATCTCTCCGGGAAGAACAGCGTGAATGAATTGCTGGAGAAAAAAGGCTGGAAACTGACACGGATGGAGAAGTGAAGGACGGCGGTTTCCAACTGTGTTAAGCTCGCGGTGATGAAAATTCCGGCGCCCATCTTCTTCGCCTTCGTCGTGCCCGCGCTGGCCCTGCTTTTCCCGGCCTTTGCGGACGACCCCGCCCCCGCGCCACCGGACCCGCTGGTGGAGGTCATCAGTGGCGGCACGCCGGAGACGTCGGTGTATGTCAAAAAATCCGACCTCGCCAAGATCAAGCTGGAAACGCCGGTGGTCGTCTCACCGCAACTCACGGTCACCCACGCGGGCGTGGGGAAATTGGAGATCGACCGCAAGACCCGGTCGATGCTTTTCATCCCCACCACGGAAGTGCCCTTGCGCACCGGCGCTTCCTTCGGCTGGCTGGTCAAGGCCTCGACCACGCTCGACCAGGTCACGGTCGCCGAAACCTTCACCCTGCCGAAACAGAACGGCACGTGGTCGGTCGATGCGTCGCGGACGACGATTTCGGACGACGGCTTGTCCGCCACCACCACGTATCCCCAGTCGATCTGGGACATGGTGTGGAATCTCTGGACCTTCGAGGACGGAGATCCCGATGGCCCGCATGCCTTCGAATTGAAGATCGAAGACAAGCCGGTCGCCACCTTGAAGTTCGACATCGTAAAGCCGAAACGCTGAGATGGCCCGCGCCGACCGAGCCACCGCCAGTCCCGCCTCCGCCGCCCCGCACGAGTGGATCCGCGTCATCGGCGCACGGCAACACAACCTGCAAAACCTCACGCTCGCGCTGCCGAAGCACCGGCTCGTCGTCATCACCGGTGTCAGCGGCTCGGGCAAATCCTCACTCGCCTTTGACACGCTCTATGCCGAAGGGCAGCGGCGTTACGTGGAAAGCCTTTCGGCTTACGCGCGGCAATTCCTGGAGCGGCTGGAGAAGCCGGACGTCGATGCCATTGAGGGCCTGTCGCCCGCCATCGCCATCGAGCAACGCACCAGCGCGCCCAACCCGCGCTCGACCGTCGCGACGACGACGGAACTCTACGATTACCTGCGCGTGCTCTACGCCGCCTGCGGGCAGCCGCACGATCCGACCACCGGCGAACCCGTCTTCCGCCGCACCCTACCGGAAATCGCCGAAGCGCTGCAAGCCCTGCCCGAAAGCACGCGACTCATGATCCTCGCGCCCTTGCCGCCCGCGGAACTAGGGGGCGGCGAGTTGCGCCCGCTCTACGGACGCTTGCGCAAGGCGGGCTTCGTCCGCGTGCGGGTGGAGGGCGTGATTTACGAATTGGATGCGGCCGAGGACGCCGGTGGCGCCGCCAACGCGCTGCCCGCGACCGGTCAACAAGTGGAGATCGTCATCGACCGCCTCGCCATCCGGCCCGACGGGCGCGACCGCTTGCTCGACTCGCTGCGCACCACGTTGCGGTGGAGCGGCGATGAAGTGCGCGCCTTGGTCGAAGACAAGAGCCAGCCCGGCGGCTGGCGCGAGGAGCGCTTCACCACCGCCTATGTCAATCCCCACACCGGCTTTCGCCTCGCCGAGTTGACGCCGCGGCATTTTTCCTTCAACAGCCGGCACGGCGCGTGCCCGGAATGCCACGGCCTCGGCACACAGATGGAGGCCGATCCCGCCCTGCTCGTGCCCGATCCCGATCTTTCGCTGGAGCAAGGCGCGGTGAAACACTGGTGGACCGGCCATCCCAAAATGGCCGCCGTCTTCGGGCAGCAGCTCGCCGCCTTGGCCGCGCATTTCGGCGTGGATCGCAACGTGCCCTTTCGGCACCTGCCGGAGGCCTTCACGCACGCCTTGTTTCACGGCACCGGCGCCACCGCCGTCAAGACCGGCTGGAAAACCAGCGCCACCACGCGCAGCCTCGCCAAACCGTTCGAGGGCCTGCTCGCCCAAGCCCGGCGTCTGCACGAAGCCAGCGAAAGCGAGCCCGTGCGCAAAGCCATCAGCCGTTTTCTCAACCCCGTCCCCTGCCCCGCCTGCCACGGCCGCCGCCTCAAACCGGAGATCCTCGCGGTGACATTGGCGAATAAAAAAGAGGAAAATTCGACGCGCTCCATCGATCGCTTCTGCGCGCTCACCGTGGCCACGGCGCGGGACTGGCTGGAGGGGCTGGCCCTCACCGCGACGCAGGCGCGCATCGTCGCGGAGCCGCGCAAAGAGATCGCCGCGCGGCTGCGGTTTCTGGACGAGGTCGGCCTCGGCTATCTCACGCTGGATCGCGAAATGGGCACGCTCTCCGGCGGTGAGGCGCAGCGCATCCGGCTCGCGACGCAGATCGGCTCCGGGTTGTCCGGCGTGCTTTACGTGCTCGACGAGCCCTCCATCGGCCTGCACCAGCGCGACAACGAGCGGCTCATCGGCACGCTGCTGCGGCTGCGCGATCTGGGTAATACCGTGCTCGTCGTCGAACACGACGAGGAGACGATGCGCGCCGCCGATTGGCTGGTCGATATGGGACCGGGCGC
>CAZQUC010000210.1:0-7477 GCA_964596095.1 uncultured Enterobacteriaceae bacterium | reverse complement strand
ATCATGGGATCCGGCGCGGCTCCGGCCGGAAGGCCCCACGCCAGCCAGCACGCCACGAGGGCCGCGGCAATCCGGCGCCGGTGATAAGAGAGCGGTGGGGTCAACAGGGCGTTCATGGCCGCGCGGATGGGAACGGAGAAACATCGCCCCATTCGCGCCGCGCGCAATGCGCTTTGGAGACGGTGGAGAAGGCCCCGGTTGAAACGGCACACGGGTCTCGATGGATCGTCGTGCCGGCGGCGGGCGGGACACCGGCCCGCTACGAGCGAGCCGGCGGGCCTCCCAAGAAAGCGGGCCTGGCCGCGTGAAATGCTTGCGCGGCTCCGCATTGGCGGCACGTTCTCCGCTCACCTCAACCCTTCCTGCCATTTCCTTCTTTTTTCCACCCGTGAGCGACGAATCTCTTTCCCCTTCACCCGCGCCAGCCGCCATTCCACCGGAACCACCACCCGCCGCCCCCGCTCCGCCTCCGGCCGACGGAGCGCCGGAGCCGCGCCCGGCCGAGGCGGCGGCGGCCGCCTCTTCGTCCGGAGGCGGCTCGCCAAAAAAGCGTTCCCGCCACCGGGGCGGACGGAATCGGAAAAAGAACCGTCACGGACTCCCGTCCGCCTCCGGAGCGGATGGTGAAGAGGACGGCGACGAGACGGATGAGGAATCCGCCGATGAGAGCGGCGCGGTTTCCGGAGAGGATCCCGCGGATGCGGAGGCCCTCCCGCCCGAGGCTGCCGCGGGAGGGAACCCGGCCGGTTCCGCGCCACCGAAGCGAGAGCCACAGCCCGCCCGCGGGCCGCGTCAGGAACAACGGCCGCCGCGTCCACCGCGTCCTGATCCTCGCCAAGCCTCCCGCCCGGAGCCCCGTCCGCCGCGGCCGGGCCGCGGGGATCGCGTGCCGGTGGACCCGCGCGAGCTGTCCGAAAAAGCCTGGCAGCTCTTTTTCGGCGAATTGCGCGAGGAAGGGCTCGCGCTCATCGACGAAGCGGACGCCGAGCGCCTTTCCGTGCGTTGTTTCAAACTTGCCGAAACTTTTTTGCGCACCCGCCATCGCCGGTTCGCGCAACCCGTCCTCACCGTGGGTGGACCGGAGGACCGTCGTCCGGACCAACGTGAGCCGCGTCCCGCCCCCGCGCCCCGTCCGGCACCGGTGACGCCCATCGAAAAGCGCCTGCCCGACGATCCTTCCGGCTTGTCCAAGGACCAGGCCGAAGCGCTCATCGAAGAGGCTCAAGAAGTCGCGGAAGCGCGGGCCGAACATACCGAGGATGTGGAGGTGGAGGCTCGCCCGGAGCCAGTCCCGTCGGCGCCTGACGCCGCCGCGCCGGCCGCGCCTACACCGGAAACCGAAGCGGCGAAACCGGAGCCGGCGGAAGCTGAGGCCGGCCCGGAGGCGCCAACTCCGGTCCAGCCCGAATAATCCTCACCACGCCGGCACTTTTTCGTCGAGACCCACCTGTGAGCCACTCATCCCACCGCGATCCCGCCACCGCCGCCTGGAATTTTGCAATCGACCTGCCGCCGGGTGAGTTCGATGCCTTCATCTTCGATTGCGACGGCACGCTCATCGATTCCATGCCGCTGCACCTGCTGGCGTGGCAGGCGGCGTTCCGGAAATTCCACGCGCCGTTCGAATTCACCGAGGAAATGCACCACGCCCAAGCCGGCGCGAGCATTCCGGAAACTGTGGCGGTGTGCAACGCGCGCTTCGGCACGGACCTGGACCCGCACGCCGTCGCCCAGGCGCGGCTCGACTATTTTTTCACCCATCTCGATGCCTTGCAGCCGGTCGGTCCGGTCATCGACTTCGCGCGGGCGCAGTTGGGGAAAAAAACGATGGCGGTCGCCAGCGGCAGCGAGCGTTCGGTCGTCGTTCGTGAGTTGGAGCATCTCGGGCTGAGCGACTGGTTCCCCGTGGTGGTCACCGCCAGCGACGTGGCGCGAGGCAAGCCGCACCCCGATCTTTTCCTCAAAGCCGCGCACGATCTCGGCGTGGCGCCGGAAAAGTGCCTCGTTTTTGAGGACGGCCACAATGGGATCGTCGCGGCCACTGCCGCCGGGATGGCCTCGGTTTACATTCCGACCAACGACTGAGGCGGAATCTTGCCCAAGGATGGAAGGGCCCAAAGGGACGGCCAGAACGAAAGCCGGACCTTTTGCCGGCCGGGGCGGGCGCCCTCAATCGTTGAAAAAATGCCGTCCGGTGCGGCCGGCGGGGGTGCCGTGATCGACCTCGTAATACACGTCGGTGAAAATGTCGTCCACGGTGGGGTAGGCGCTGTCTTCGGCGAATTTGATGGAAGCCTTGGTCTCGGCCGTCGCTTCTTTCTCGATCTGGGTGAGGTCGGCCTCGGTGAGCACACCTTCCTGGATGAGATGCTGGCTGAAACGGGTGACGGGATCGTTGGTGGCGCGATAGCGCTCGATTTCGTCCTTGGAGCGGTAGCCGGTTTTGTGTTTCGCATCGGCCACGGAATGCCCTTCGTAGCGGTAGGTGGCGATCTCCAATACCGTAGGGCGGCTTTCCTCATGGGCGCGCTCGATGGCCTTGCCCACCACGTCGCGGACCTCGAACAGATCCGAGCCGTTGCGGACGACATCCCAGATGATGCCGTAGCCGGCGGCGCGCTCGGCGAGGCAGGTGTTGTAGGCGCTGGAGCGTTTCTGGCTCGTGCCCATCGAATACCCGTTGTTTTCGATGACGTAGATCACCGGCAGATCCCACAGGCCGGCGAGGTTGAGTGATTCGTGGTAAGCGCCCTGGTTGACCGCGCCATCGCCGAGGAAGCACAGCGAGCACCCTTTGATGCCCTTGTATTTCAACCCGAAGGCCAGCCCCAGGCCGAGCGGCGTCTGGCCGCCGACGATGCCATGGCCGCCCCAGTAGTTTTTGTCCGGCGCGAAGAAGTGCATCGACCCGCCCTTGCCCTTGGAGCACCCGGTGGCTTTGCCGAACAACTCGGCCATGCACTCGTCCATGCTCATGCCGACGGCGAGACCGTGCCCGTGGTTGCGGTAGGCGGTGATGAGGTGGTCGTTGTCGCCCATCAGCGAGACCGTGCCGACGACTACGGCCTCCTGCCCGAGATACAGGTGCAGGAATCCGCCCATCTTCTTGTTCTGATATTGCTGGTTCGACAGCGTCTCGAACACGCGGATGCGGATCATGTCACGCAGCAGATGCCGCTTCTGTTCCGGGGTCAGCCGGGCATTGATGTCCGTGGTGGAGAAATCGGTAACGGATTCGGCAAGGGCTGGCATGGCGGATTGATGAATAGGCTTGGAAAAAAAGGTGAGGAAAATTGTCAGACGGAGGCGACGGGGAGAGAAGCGGGGGCCGGGGCCTCGGCGGTCCGCCGCCACGGATGGCAGACGGCGACCATCAGCGTCGTGAACAGCAGATCGCCGGCCAGAGATTTGAGAAAAAACCACCACGCAGGCGGCGCGCCGGGCAACGGCAGGCCGACGGTTTGCGCCTGCCACCAGCCGACGGCGGATTTCGCATAGCCCGGCTCATACAGCCAGGCGATGGAGTTGGAGAAGAGGTAAAACAGCACCGTGCCCGTCAGCGAGAGCGCGAACACCGTGCCGACCCGTCGCGTGCCCCGTCCCGTCCACGCCAGCAGAAAGAGCAAGCCAAACGCCAGCAGCATGCCCAGCGTGTAAAAATCCACCACCGGCCAGCCCTTGGCGAGATTGACCGCCACCGTGGAAATAAAAAGTGCCCCGAAGGGCACGACGAAGGCCGCCCGGCGCGGCAGGTAGATGGCCCCGGCGACGACGACGGCCGCCAACGGCGAGACATTGGCCAGGACGGTCGCGACCGCGCCCCCCGTCAGTGGTCCGACAAGCCGGAAAACCACCACGGCGGCGATGACCAATAAAATGGGCCCCATTTTTGACATCCTTGAAACAATAGACACGCCGCTCCGCTTGTCCATCCCCCAAAGTAAAATGTCGTGTCGTGGGTGGCCAAGGCGGCGGATCATTCACAGGAACACTCCACCTCATGGCTCGCTCCTCGTGCCTTCAGACATACCTTGCCAAAAAGTCGGAGAATCGTATCCTGATAAGATGAAAATCACTGTCGATCTGCCTGAAAACGAGCTGCGCGAAATCACCCGGTTGACTGGCATCACCAAAAAAGGCCCCGCCATCCGCCACCTCCTCACCGATGCCCTGCAGCGCCACCGCCGCGTCGAAATCACCGAGAAATTCCTCAGCGGCGAGTGGTCCGCCGAATTCAAGGGCTACGAAGCATCCCGCGTTGCCGATCGCGCTGCCGCCACCACCCTTGCCGAACAATGGCGCGATTGATCGACTCGTCCCTTTGGGTGGACTTCACCCGTCGCAAATCTCCGCGTGCCCTTAAGGCACGCATTCAGCCGTGGATTCTCGACGAGCAAGCCGTGCTCTGCGAGCCCATCGCCTTCGAAATCCTGCGCCATGCCACGTTGGTGGAGCGGCCAAAAATCGAGGCTCAATTCGCCACCCTTCCCTTGCTTTCGACCCCGCCGCGGCTCTGGCGCGACGCCACCCGTCTTGGCCAACGATGCCGCGAGCATCAGCTCACGCCCGGCTCCCTCGATCTCCTCATCACCACCATCGCCCTTCATTACCAAGCCGAGCTCGTCACCTTCGATACGGATTACGCGGCTATCGCCAAAATTCTTCCCCTGCGCCTGATCCTCCTCAATCGCTAAACTCTGGCGCGATCGGAAGTGTTTTTTCAAGACCGACTCACGGGGCTGCGGGCGGAGCGAGTTCCCACAATTTCAGCGGCGGGTTGTGGGTGCCGATCTTGCCAGCGCCGCATTCCCAGACCACGCGGGCGTCGCGGTCGAGGGCTTGCCAGAACGCGCGCTGTTGTTCGTAATCTTTCTTCGCGGCGGCACGGACGCGGCCGGTTTTGAGATACGGACGCCATTCGGATTCCGCCGCCGCCAGGTGAGTGATGCCCCGGGAGCGCAGGTCATCCAATGTCAGGTGGCGCGCCAGCTTCTCGAGGGTGACGAGTCGTTGTGGAAACAGGTTGGCGACACTTTCACGACCGGGAAAGGTGGCGTCGGGGAGTTTGGTTTCCTCGCTCTGCGCGATGACGGCGCTGGGCGGCAGGTGCAGGGCGATCCAGAAGGTCAACGAGGCGCGGGTCGCTTCATTCAACCCTCGCCCATACACGGACAGGCGCTCCGCCGCGCCACCGATCGTCACCAATGCCGCCACCACGGTGGCTGCACGAATCCAGGCTACCCGTGGCCGTGCGGCCTGGCGGCTCCAGGCCAGCCAATCGTGCCAGCCCACGGCGGCCAGCGCGCAACAGCCGAAAACCGCCGGCAGGTAATAGCGACCGGAATCCATCTGGCTGAAACCCAGCATCACGGCGAACACCAACGGCAGCGCCAGCAGCGCCGTGATCTCCACCGGCCAGCGGCGCGCGTGGCGCAGGCTGAAGAGCAGGAAAAACAGCAGTCCCGGCCACAACGCGATCTTGGTCACCTGACCGAAGCGTTTGAAGAATCCGAAATGGAAGCCGTGATGCGTCGCCACCGGGCCGCCTTCCAGCACACCGGTGGTTTCTTTTTTGAGGCTGGCCTGGAGGATCTCCGGGTGCAGGAACATGGCCGCATTGATCGCCGCGAAGACAGCCACGAACGCGCCCGCCAGCGCCAGCAGGGAAACCGCCCGCCGGCCGTGCGGCGGTGGATGCCTCCACCACGCCAGCGGCAGCAGGAGCAACGCGATGACTCCGACATATTTGCCGGAAACCGCGAGCGCCAGCCCCGCGCCGAAGAACGCGCCCGTCAGCGGGCCGGGCCGCCGCCGCCACCCACCGAGCGCGGCGAGCGCGGCCATCAACCCGAAAGCCAACGCCGGGTCTTCTTTGAAATAATGCGACAGCTCGAAGATATTCCAATGCGTGGCCGCCAGCAGTCCGCCGATCCACGCCGCGCCCGGCGCGAAGGCACGGCCCAGCATCCCCGCGAGCAGCGCGACGGCCAGCGCGTTGAAGGTCGCCGACACGTGGCGCCCCACCTCCACCACGGCCTGCGGCTCGGGCGGCGTGCCCAACGCCTTCACCGCCACCTGCGCGGAGGTCAGCATCAGCAACGGGTGATGCAGGTTGCGCTCGCCGGTGAGAAGTTGCCGCGCCTTGCCCGGCTCATCGACATGCCAGTAAAACGGGAAGTCGTTTTTCCACACGCCCAGCGCCCAAGCCACGAGGAACGAGACCAGCACGGGCCACCACACCCCGCGTTCGGGGCGGGGACGCGGCGGCTCCGGCGAGGGCGGGACAGACGATGATTCCGGCATTCCGCAGTCCTCGCGCGCTTCGGCCACGGCCTCAAGTCAATCCCTACGGTTGAATTCCCGGCCTGCGGCTTGACGAACGAGGGCGGCGGCGGTTAGTCAACAACCCCGCTTGGGGCCGCCGTGCGGGATCACGCCCGTCAGGACGCGAATGCCGCCCGGCTTTCCATCATTCAAACCACCACCACAACCCCTGGACAACCCATGGCCAAAATAGTTTGCGTTCTCTACGATGATCCCGTCACCGGCTACCCGACCTCCTACGCCCGCGACGACCTGCCTCAATTGGATCACTATCCCGGCGGACAAACCCTGCCCACGCCCAAGGCCACCGATTTCCAGCCCGGCGCCCTGCTTGGCAGTGTTTCCGGCGAACTGGGCCTGCGGAAATTCCTCGAATCTCTCGGCCACACGCTGGTCGTCACGTCCGACAAGGACGGGGAGAATTCCACGCTCGACCGGGAGCTGGTCGATGCCGACATCGTCATCTCACAGCCGTTCTGGCCGGCCTACATCACGGCGGAGCGCATCGCCAAGGCGCCGAAGCTGAAGCTCGCCATCACCGCCGGCATCGGGTCCGATCACGTGGCTCTGCAAGCCGCCATCGATCGCGGCATCACCGTCGCCGAGGTCACCTATAGCAACAGCATCAGCGTTGCCGAGCACGTAGTAATGATGATTCTCGGCCTCGTGCGTAATTATATTCCGTCCTACCAATGGGTCATCAAGGGCGGCTGGAACATCGCCGATTGCGTGGCGCGCTCCTACGATGTCGAAGGCATGCATGTCGGCACCGTCGCCGCCGGCCGCATTGGCACGGCGGTCCTGCGCCGGTTGAAGCCCTTCGACATGAAGCTCCACTACACCGACCGCCACCGCCTGCCCGAAGCGGTCGAGAAGGAACTCAACGCCACCTATCATCCGACGGTCGAGGACATGGTGAAAGTCTGCGACGTGGTGACGCTCAATTGCCCTCTCTACCCCGAGACGGAGCACATGATCAACGACGAGACGCTCAAGCTCTTCAAGCGCGGCGCTTATCTGGTCAATACCGCGCGCGGCAAGCTTTGCGACCGCGACGCCATCGCGCGCGCCTTGGAAAGCGGCCAGCTCGCCGGCTATGCGGGCGACGTGTGGTTCCCGCAACCCGCGCCGCAGGATCACCCGTGGCGCACCA
>CAZQUC010000209.1:0-7486 GCA_964596095.1 uncultured Enterobacteriaceae bacterium | reverse complement strand
GGGCTTTTTTGTTGGCCTCTTGGGCATCCGGCGCTTCGCCGGCGCGCATGAACCCATGGCCCGCACCGTCGTAGGTGACCGGCTCGTAGGTTTTGCCGGCGGCTTTGGTCAGGTCGGTCGATTGCGGGATGGTGGCGTTGACGCGGGCGTCGTTTTCGCCGTAGAAGGCGTAAACCGGGGCGGCGATCCGCTCGATGTCCGCCGCTTGATCCGGCCCCGAGCCGTAGAAAATAAAGGCGGCTTTGATGTCTTTGTTGTTGGTCGCGAAGCGGAACGACTGGCTGCCGCCCCAGCAGAAGCCGCCCACCGCGACCTTGCCGTTGCTGGCCGGGAGCGCGGTCACGTATTTCGCTATGGCATTGAGATCGGCGGTGATCTGGTCGGGCGGCAATTGGCGGATGACCTGGCCGACATTGGCGCCGCTCTTGGCCAGCGCTTCGGTGCCCTCGCCGTCCGGCCCCTGGCCCCACAGCAAATCGGGCGCGATGGCGATGTAGCCGGCTTCGGCCAATTGGTCAGCCACGCCTTTGACCCAGTCGGTGAGTCCGAAGATTTCGTGGATCACGATCACCGCGGTGGCTTTTTCCTTCACCTCGGGATAGGCCACGAAGCAATTCACCTCGCGGTCGCCGTGCGTGACGTTGACGTATTCGAGATGGCGCGAGGATTGGTCGAGGCGGGCCTTGGCCCAGTCTTGCGCGGAAGCGGCAACGACCATGAGAAAGGTGGCGAGAACGGCGAAGAGTGGACGGTTCATGGCGGTAATAGGGGTTGGTGGAGCGAAGGGTGGGAACATCCGTCCGGACGGGCGAAGAGCAACGGAAATCCCGAGGGCGAGCGGTCGGGAAAGCTCCCATCCGGGGGCAGCCAAATCCGCAAGGGCGGGCACACGGTGATTTTGCCGCGCCGGAAGTTGACGCGCGCGAGGGCGCCCTCCAGCGTCCCGGCCATGATGAACGCTCGCTCGCTTGCCGCTCTTTCCGTCGCCGTTTGCTCCGTGTCCGCCGCGTGGTCGTTGCGCGCGGAAGTGACGCCGCCCGAAGGGTTCACCGCCCTCTTCAATGGCAAGGATCTCTCCGGCTGGTTCGGCCACGCGGGCGAAGATCCCCGCCCTCTTTTCAAGGCCACGCCGGAGGAGTTGGAAAAAATCTGGGAAGCGTCGCTGCCCGACATCAAAAAGCATTGGACGGTCGAGAACGAAGAGTTGGTCAACGACGGCCACGGACTCTTCCTCGCTACCAAGAAAAACTACCGCGATTTCGAGCTGCATCTCGAATACAAAACCGTGCCCAAGGCCGACAGCGGCATCTATCTGCGCGGGCTGCCGCAGGTGCAGATTTGGGACACCACCGAGGAGGAGAAATTCAAACTGGGCGCGGACAAAGGATCGGGCGGCCTCTGGAACAACAGTCCCGGCGCGCCGGGCAAAGATCCGCTCAAGAAAATGGACCGGGCCTTCGGCGAGTGGAATGATTTCAAAATCAAGATGCTCGGCGAGCGCGTGACGGTGGCGCTCAATGGCGAGACGGTGGTCGAGGACGCGGTGCTGGAAAATTACAACGACCGCCAATCCCCCGCTTACCCGTCCGGGCCGATCAAGCTCCAGACCCACGGCGGCGAAATCCGCTGGAAGAATGTCTTCGTCCGCGAGATCGGCGACGAGGAAGCCGCGCGGACGCTGGCGGCGCGCACGCCGGCCGAGGGGTTCGTGCGGCTCGACAACGGGAAGGATCTCTCCAACTGGCAGGGCGCGGTGGATGATTACGAAGTGGTGGATGGCGCCATCGTCTGCAAGAAAGGCCGAGGCGGCAATCTGCTGAGCCAGGAGGAATACGGCGACTTCATCCTCCAGGTCGAATTCAGACTGCCGCCCGGCGGCAACAACGGCCTGGCCATCCGCACCACCGCCACCGGCAACCCCGCTTACGAGGGCATCGAGTTGCAGGTGCTCGACGACCACTATGAAAAAGTCCGCAACGCCAAGCTCGATCCGCGCCAGGTGCATGGCTCGGCCTACGGGTTGGTGGCGGCCAAGCCCGGCTTCCAACGGCCTTACGGCGAGTGGAATTTCCAGGAGGTCACCGTCAAAGGCTCGACCATCAAGGTGGAGTTGAACGGCACGGTCATCCTCAATGCCGACGTGGCCAAGGTCGATCCCGCCACGTCGATGAGCGGCAAGGCCCATCCCGGCACCACGCGCGCGAGCGGCTTCGTCGGCTTCGCCGGCCACGACGATCCCGTGGCGTTCCGCAACTTCCGCATCAAGCGGCTGTAGGCGTGGCCTGAGAACGCGGGCGACGACACGCGGCCTTCCTGCATGCCGGGCAGACGGGACGCCCGCCCCCTTCCTCCACCGGCCTGCCGGTCACGGGAATTTCGAGAGGAATTGGCGTGTCGCGGGATTCATGGCGAAGCCATGCCAGCCACCGCAGCCGGGGGGTGAAGCGCCCACGACACCCCCGGATCAAGCCAACATCGAACGTCGAGCCTGAAGGGATCGCAGCCACCGGACAAACTGAGGGAAAATCCACCTTCAAAGGAGCGATCGCTGTGATCCCTTCGGGATCGGCGAACTTTTAATGGAATCCTGGTCCGGGGGTATCGCGAGCGCTCACCCCCCGGCTGCTGTTGCTTCGATGGCCCCGCCATCGGTGGCTCGCGCCTTTTGAGCCGGCGTTCCGCCGAGCCGGACCGGTGGGAAGAAGGCGCGCCCCTTCCGTGACCGACGACCTCGGGCGGAAGGCCCGAAGCGCGGGCGCGCGGGCTCCAAGCCTCGCACTCACGGAGACTCTCGAGGAAAATCACGGGCGAACGACCATCGGACCTCCACTCCGGCCGGCAGGGCGGGCGCGTCGGGGCCGAGCACGAAACACGCGGTGGCCCAGGCGTCGGCGGTGGCGGCGTCGGATGCAGTGACGGACACCGCGCACGGCGGACGCAAGACCGGCCGGCCGGTGCGTGGATCGAGGAGATGGCTGGCCACTTCGCCCGCGGTCGTGATGTGGCTGAATTGCCGGTAATTCCCGCTGGTGGCCAGGCCTTGGCGGCGCAGCACGATGCGGCGCGGCGGCTCCGGGGAAGGAACTGCGCCGGGCAAGGCGGGAGCTTCGAGGATCACGGGCCAGTCGCCGTCGCCGGCGAGCAGGTCGCCGCCGATTTCGATGAGAAAATCACTCACGCCCAGCGCGCGCAGTCGTTCCCCAACCCGGTCGGCGGCGAACCCTTTGCCGAGGGCCGACAGATCGTAGCCCGTGCCGGGCGGCCCGAACCCGGCGGCATGGACCGACGCGAGCAACCGGTGATCGAACGCGCCGCCGCTGGCGGTGTGGAAGGTTTCCGCGAGCGCCAGCACGCGGGCCAGCGCGGGCGTGGGGACTTCTCCCTGATTGTAGCGCGAGAGGTCGGAATCCTCGCGCCACGTCGAGAGCACCTGCTCCCAGGTTTCGAGCGTGGCGGCGACTTCACGGCGCAAGGTTTCCGCGGTTGGCCCCTCGCCGCGCCAGGCGAGCGTCCAGCGGCATCCCATCGCCTGGCCGTGCAAGGTGTGGACGGCGGGCGGCGTCACGCGCTGGTGCCAAAGGATGCCTAACAATACAACAAGAGCCAGGAGGGAGAGCCACATGCCCCACCTGGACCGCGCCGTGCCAAGGCGGGTAGGGTGGGCGTCCCGCCCGCCACTCCCGGCCTCTGGCCGGGAGTCATCAGGCCAAGAAGTCATCGCGTCACTTGTTACCCTGGCGCAGGCAGCTTTCCACCGGAACGCAGCCTTCCAGGTCGCGCAGACCGGAGGCCCGCGTTCCTCATCGCGCGGCGATGAGGAATGCAACCAAGGCCAGACCGCCGGCAAGCGCGTCCTTGGCGGTCAAGCGGCCGGGGGAGTGGCTTAAAAATTTCAGCAGCGCTCCGGTCGGGCAGCCGTAATGGCAATACGCCTGCGGTAGGAAGAACGCCGCGACGAGACCGCCGATCAAGAGCGCCGAGGGCAGGAGCGATTGGAACCCGGTGCTCCAGGTCTCGAACGGTTCGGCGTCCGCCAATGGCCAGCGGGAGTGGAATAGAGCGAGCGTCCACAAGGCGAGCAGCGCCACCCACGGCCCATGATGCAGGACACGGTGGAGGCGCGGCGGCATCGCGCGCCGGGGCAGGCGCGCCTGCCGGGCTAGGGTTTGCGCCGCGCCGTGCGGGCAGAGGCGGCTGCAATAAAGATTTTTCCCCGTGAAGACGGGCGCGAGCAAAGCGACGGCCGTCAGCGTGAGCAAGGGCAGAACAGCGGACCAGGCCGCGCCGTGCCGCGCCCAGCCGGTCAATTGATCCTGGCTGACCATCACGCCCCAGGTGAGGCCGGCGAGGACGGAGAGAAGGGCATAAGCCAGGCGGAGCTTGGGGAGGAGAGGGACAAGGCGAGCAAAGAATGGACGGGCAGGCGGGACGTCCGCGCCTCCTTCCCCGCTCCCTTTCGAGCCGCTTCGTGTCAGCCCGAGCGCCGCGCCCAGCGCGATCCAGCCCAAGGCGAGCGTGGTGGCCCAGGGAAAAGGCCGCGGCGCGGTCGGCGCGCGATGCCGGCGCAGCATTTCCTCCACCGTGGTGACGACGGCGGCGGCGGTGCGGCTCGCGCCGCTGACGACCAGCGCGTCGGCATGATCGCCGGATGCGGCGAGATCGGCCGCCTTCCGGCCGGCGAAGCCATTGACGAACCGCAGCTCGTCGCGCACGTCGGTGACGTAGGGTTCGTTGTCGCGGGTGTCGAGCAACGCCACGCCTAACACTGTCTCACCCGTCGCGTCCAAAGCCACGAGCACATCCGAGGGGCCGTTGAAGCCGCGCGCGGCCACGCCTTGGCGACTGCCGCGCAACACGGCACCGAGCGAAGCTCCGGCGCGGTCGCGCACCGTATAAACTCCCGGCTTCGCGTCCGTTTCCATGGTGGCGGCCGAGGGAAACCACGAGGTCACGTCTTCGACGCGCAGCTCCTTGATGAACCACTCGCCCATGCCCCGAGCGCCGAAGCGCGCCGCGAGGCCGCGGGCCATCGCTTCGCTGGTGAGCGACGCGCCGCTGACGAGCACGGGCTCGCCGGGGTCGGCGAGGCGGGCTTCGGAGCGGCCCAGCCATTGCTCCCAAAAGGCTGGCGCGGCCTTGATCTTGGCGACGTGGCCATCGGTGTCGGTGCTGTCCCAAAACCGCACGCCGCGCACCATGCGGGCCTCGTCGAAGACGACGAGCAATTCCGAGGGCCCCGCATAGCCCGGCACGGTGGCGGCTTCGGGAAAGGTCGTGGTCGCCCAGCCGACAAGCTCGCCGCGCGTGTCGCGCAGCTCGGTCCAACCGTCACGTGTCTCGCCCACGGCCTCGGCGCGAGGCAGCACGACGCGGGCTTCGGCCAGCAGGCGCGCGGGATCCGGCGGGTCGGTGGTCGCGGGCGAAAGACGCAAGGCCAGCGCCGCGAGCGCGAGCACGCCGAGCCGGTAAGCGCCCACCAGC
Source organism: uncultured Enterobacteriaceae bacterium (assembly GCA_964596095.1). Taxonomy (GTDB): domain Bacteria; phylum Verrucomicrobiota; class Verrucomicrobiia; order Verrucomicrobiales; family V1-33; genus CAJBME01. The sequence goes on along the minus strand of CAZQUC010000209.1, from coordinate 2,005 downwards.
GCGCGCCGCCAGCCACGGCCGGCGTCAGTTCGCGGTGGGTGGGGCGTCGAGGGATTGCCGCAGGTCATGGATCGACTCGAAACGCTGGGCGCCCGGCAGCCGCCAGAGCGTCTTCACTTCCTCCAGATGCCCGGTGTAAATCTCGCGCGGCGAGCACTCGCGCGCCGTGGCCAGGGCGGCCGCGCGTCCCACGGCCACGCCCATCATGCCGATGGTGCGCATGACGCGGATGGTGCCGAGCGCGTCGCGATTGACGCTGATGTTGCGCCCCGCCATGAAGAGATTCGGCACGTTGCGTGAGTAGAAGCAGCGGTAGGGAATGGGGTAGCCGGTCTGGCGATCCACGAACTGCCGATGCACGGCCTGGGCGATGAAGGGATGCTCCGGGTTGACGTCCTGGTATTGCGGATGGGGCACGTGGAGGTCGATGGTCCACGTCGTCAGCACGCAGCCGTCGGGAAAGGGGCGGCTTTCTTCGATATCCTTGCCCTCGAGCACCACGTCGCCGAGCAACTGCTGCGTCTCGCGCGTGCCGCCGATGTGGGCGAGCCACGAGAGCGCGGCCTTGGCGTGGCCATCGGGATCGCGCGCGGCGTGGACGCCGTGGTTCTTGATGGCGCTCCACGCGCTGAAGGCGGCGAGCAGGTTCCAGTCGCGCGTGATCTCCAACTCGTCGATGGGATGGCGGTCGAACCCGCTTTCCCAGAACCACTCCGCATGGCCGCGGCGCGGGTAGGGAAAGTCTTTTTCCACCAGCGGCAGCATCCACGGCTGCGCGGGGAAGGCGGCGGGCGCGTCGGTGTTTTCCCACATCCACATGTTGCTCATGCCCATGCGGCCCTTCTCCGTCATCACGCGGTCGGCGCCGGCCCATTGGCCGATGAAGCCGTGCCCGGTGCAGTCGGCGAACAATCGTCCGCGCACCCGTTTGAGTGCGCCGGTTTTCACCTCCAGCGCCTTGACCGCGGTGATCGCGCCGTGGTCCGTTTCCAGCCCATGGACGTGATGGCCGAGGAAGAGCGTGAGGTTTTTTTCCGCGCGGACGACGGCTTCCTTTTTGTCATCGACGAATTGCTCCGCAGGCGCGGGCGAGGCTTGGGCCTGGTCGTCGAATTCCTTCACGATATCCGCGAGGAGGTATTCGCTCGGCGGCGTGGTCCCTTGCGCCCAGACGCGGATCTCCGACGAGCCGTTGCCGCCGAGCACCTCGCGGTTTTGCAGCAGCGCGACCTTCGCGCCCAGCCGCGCCGCGGAAACGGCCGCGCCCAAGCCGCCATAGCCGCCGCCCACGACGACGAGATCGAAAGGGCCCGCCTCCTCCACCGCGCCCGTCGCGCCGTCGATGTTCCAGTGCGTGCGCTCTTCGAGCGTGGTCGCCTCGGGCGGGGTGAAAGCCGGATCATCGCTCAGCAGGAGCGCATCCACCCGGCCGTCGAAGCCGGTCAGGTCATGCAGGGCGAGCGTCACGGACCCGGCGGGCAGCGTGGTTTCGCCGACCCATTCCCAGTGCCACCGCGCCGCGCCGCGCCCCAATTCACCGCCGATCCGCGCGCCATCGATCGACACCGCGAACCGCCCCGCGCCCTCCGCGCGGCCAAGCCGTTCGCTCCAATCCAGCGTGCGCACCCACACGCGATGCGCGCCGCCCTTGGCGATTGTGAGCATCGTTTCCGCGTCCGCCACCGGTTGGCCCAGCCCATGCGCGAGCAAATACGGCGACCCCATCGACTCGATGAACTGCGTGTCCACCTGCCAGCCGCCGCGTTGCGAAAACCGCTCGGCCTCGACGAGCCGGGTATCGGCGGCGGAGAAAAGCGACAATGCCGCGAACAAACCGGCGCAACCGAGAAGAGAGCGATGGGGGCGAATGGGCGGCATGGCGGGAATCATTCAACGATCCCCCCCGACGCTTGGCAACCCTAAGAACCTGTTGAGTTATTCTTCCCCGACCCTTGTATGTGTGTCGCCGCGACAGGCCGGCGCAGAAGAAGGGCGAAGTGAACAC
>CAZQUC010000208.1:0-7511 GCA_964596095.1 uncultured Enterobacteriaceae bacterium | reverse complement strand
TCAATACGATCCTGCGCGACCTGCGGGATGACGATGATGACGAATGGTTCGACGAAAAGAACTGGAACCCGCGGAACATCGTCCTGGGGGCTCTCTTCGGTCCCATTTCGGGCGTGCCGTTGCTGGGCGAGTTGGCCAGCGGATTCGACTCGGGGCCGCTTTCCACCACCTTCCGTGGCCTTGCCAGTTTGGCCACACTGGCCGAAGCACTCGTCACGCTCGACATTCCCGATCAGCACGAGAACGAGCCATACGAATGGCTGGAGAAACATCTCGTGAATGTGCTCAACGGCGTGGGCATTTTCTTCCGCAGCGACCTCGCGTCGGCGGCCAATATCGGCGACCAAGTCTTCAAATACGCCGACGGCCTCTTCGACACGAAGACGGAAGCTGGTGCGAAGGAGCTTCGGAAGGAGGACCGTCAGAAGCGGGAAGCCAAAGAGGCCGCACAAACCGACGCCATGCGCGCCGCGAAGGAAGCCGAGGCCGCCCGCCGGAAGGAGCAGAAACGGCGCGAGATTGAGGCGGCGGCGGAGAGGCGGCGGCAGGGGCAGTGAGTTGGTTCACTCAGAAATCCCGGTTCCCTCGGCTAACTCTTTGACCGTCTTGCCGCATTTCTAGCATACGAATTCGATGCCCACTTGCTCCTCGTTGAGGACTGGACGTTCGATCCAATCATGCTCGTGGTTCATGGGACCCATTTTAGACTCTACGCTGACGAAGCAACCTCTTCGCCCTTTGACCTGCCCTCCGGATCGGCTGTTATAAAAATTTAACTGGATATGAAAAAATTCCTTACCATAATACGGAAGCCCCCACCTGTTTCCCTATGCCATATCGAGAAGTAAATACCTTTCACCGGGAGAGTGCCGTTTACGTCATCGCCGGTTGTATGCGTCCGATCACCGAAGCGGAAGCTGATGAAATTATTAGCAAATGGAAAGAGCATGTAATGGAAGTTGAATTCGCTGCATGGAGGCATCTGCCGGAAAATTGGGATTGGAAGGGGAACGACGCTCAAAAGAAGCGAGAGCTTTATCACAAGGCTTGGGGTGCGGAAGGGACATACCTTATTGACGCTTCGGCGTTTGAGTAGGCGTGTCTTGTCTGAGTCTCGGCTTCCCTGCCTTGAATACGCGTAGCGAGAACCCACGGCCGTTCTCATACGGTTCCACGGAGGCCTCGATTTCCAGCACCGGATAACGCACCGTGGCCAGACCGTAACTCCGATACGTGGCCGCGAAAAGCTCCGTCTCCACCATGCCGGTCCAGTCGGCCAGGGTGAGAAACTTCATCGGCTCGCCGGTGATCTGGTGGTGGGTGCGTTGCTCGACGATCAGGCCGCAGGTGACGACGCGTTGGCTGACGTATTCTCCGAGGCGGGAGACCGGGCAATAAGTGTTCCACGCCACGTCCGGGAACAATTCCAAGGGATGGCCGGTGATGGCGAAGCCAAAAAGCTCGGTTTCCTTCTGAAGGCGCTCCAGTGCGGTGGGCTCAGCGAGCGGCACGTGCGCGGGCTGTTTCACGCTGGCAGGCGGCAGCAGCCAGCCTTGGCCGTCGGTGGTATCCGCCCACGCGCGATGGAGAGTCTGAATCTCCCAGAACTGGGCGGTGCGTGACTGGCCGAATTCATCGAAGGCGCCGGCCTGGCTCATCGCCTCCAATTCCTCCAAGCTAGGGCGGACGCGCTCGAAGAAGTCCCGCAACGAAACGAACGAGCCGCGCTCTCGTTCCTTCACCATCCGCTCCGAGGTGGCATCGGTGAGACCCTTCATTTTTGTGAGCGGCACCCGTAACGCTCGACCGTGGACGGTGAAGGCAGGGCCGGGTTCGCTCACCGACGGTGGCAGAAAGGTGAGACCAAGGCGGCGGCATTCGAGCACATAGACCAGCGGCGCGTAGAACCCCTTCCCGTGGGTGAGGACGGCGGCCATGAATTCGGCGGGGTGGTATCGTTTGAGCCACGCGGCCTGATATGCCTCCACGCCGTAGGCGGTTGAGTGCGCTTTGCAGAAGGCGTAACCCGCAAAGCCGGCCGCCAATTCCCACACCTCCGTGATCTTGTCCTCATGGTGGCCGCGCCGTTTGGCCGACCGGTAGAATTCGCGCCGGATTTCATCGATGACCGGGCGCTTGTGTTTGTTGAGCGCGCGCCGGAGCACGTCGGCCCGGCCTGGGTCCAGACCGGCGAACTGCTCGCACAATTGCAGGATGTGTTCTTCGTAAATGACCAGCCCGAAGCTGTCGCCGAGGCATTCCTCCAGGCTGGGATGCGGAAACGTCACCGGCTCCATGCCCTGATACCGCCGGGTGAAGGCCAGCTTTTTGTTCTCGTTGGCCGCGCCCGGCCGGATCACCGAGACAATCGCGATCAGCCCATCAATTTCCCGGACATTCGACATGCGGCACAGGCTGACCATCGCCGGCGATTCGATGTGATGGACGCCGCGCCCTCCACCGTCGGCGATCATTTCCCATACGCGGGGATCGTCCCATGGCTCCAGCGCATCGAGGTCGATCTTCACGCCGCGAGCTGCCAGCGCGCTTGCCGTGTCGCGCATCGTGGCCAGTCCGCCCTGGGCCAGCACGTCCAACTTCACCAACCCAAGCGTTTCCACGGCGTCCATGTCGTAATGGGTGGTGGCATAGCCTTTCTGCGCCGTGAACGTCGGCGTGAGGGTCATCATCGGTTGGCGCGACAGCACCACGCCGCACGGGTGCATCTTCGGGTAGCGGGGAAAGCCGTCCAGGAATTCCGCCGTGAGAAGCGCGGTTCGATATGGTTCCTCCTCCAGTGGCAAATCGCCGCACTCCGGACTGGCCTTCAGTTGATCCAACAGGGGCAGGCCGGTCTTGGTAGGTTCGTCCGGCACCCAACCGCCACCGAACGACCACGGGAATCGCTCGGTGAACCGCCGCACGTCGCGTTCGGCCACGCCCAGCACCTTGGCGACCTCCGCGAAGGCGCTGCGGGTCTGGAAGGTGGAGAACCCGCCGACCACGGCGCAATGCTCGGGGCCGTATTTCTCGAAGAGGATCGCCACCACGTCGTCCTTCTTGTCGTGGGCGAAGTCCACATCAATGTCCGGCAGTTTGTTCATGGCCATGCGTTCCTGATTGAGGAACCGCCGGAAGAAGAGTTTGAATCTGATCGGGCACACGCCGCTGATCCCGAGGCAGTAGCAGACGAGAGAATCCGCCGCGCTGCCGCGGGTGATCCACCCAATGCCCCGCTCGGCGCACGTCTGGAGCATGTCCCAGACAACGAGGAAATATTCCTCGTAGCCGACGGCGGCGATCATGCCGAGTTCCTCATTGATTTGCGCCTCCCGGGCCGGCCATTGCGCCTCTGGATACCGCCCGCGCATTCCCTCGATGACTAGGCGGCGAAGGAAGTCGCGGGCGGAACTGCCGTCCGCCGGGCGATAGGCGGGGAATTGCGGCGGCCCGAACGGCAAGGTGAATTGGCACCGGTCGGCCAGCTCGTGGCCGGCGCGAATCATGGCCGGGGACTCTGCGAAGCCCTGGACCATTTCCTGGGCAGTGCGGAAGTGGTAGCGGCCGCCGAGGCGTTTGGCTGGATGTGGCTCGCGCAAGAGGGTGAGCGTGCGGATGGATTGCACGATGTCATACCGCTGACGGTCGGCCGGCGTCGAGTAATGGGTGCGCGGGCAGGCGACGCGGGGCAGACGGTCGGAGGCCTCGGCATCAGGGCCGGAGGCGAGGTAGAAGCGGCCGGGAAACAATTCCGCCAGTGAGGCTTCCGGAGAAATCGCCAGCAGCCCGTCGGTGAGGCCGGCCACCGCCGCACGCCGCCGGGAATCGCGTTGCTGGTCGGCCACGCTCCCGTTGCCGTCGGAGCCCGCCGTGGGCAAGGACAGCCAGCGGCAGAGGTTGTGATACCCGGTGGCGTTCTCGACGTAGAGGAGGAGAGGCTTGCCGTCGATCACGGTTTCCGTGCCGATCAGCGGTTTGATGCCGGCCGCGTCCGCAGCCTGAGCGAAGGCGACGGCGCCATGGAGGTTTCCCGTGTCGGCGATCCCCACCGCGGGCATCTCCTGCTCCGCGGCTAGCTTCACGATTGCCGCGGGTGTCAGCGTGGAGTCGAGGAAGGAATACACGCTACGGACGTTGAGCGGGATATACGGACGAACCCTCGGCTTCACAATCGTGGGCGGTCGCCGCATGCTCGGGGCCGCGGCGGAGCGTCGCAATTCCGGCCGTGGCCCACAGCGCAGCCGGAGATCATGACCACGAAGGATTGCCTCGTGGCCGAAATGCTGCCGGAGGGTGTCCATCGTCGCGCTGAGCCGGCGAATCGCCCCGGCCCGCTCGCCGCCGAGCGACAGCGCCAACTCATCCCGCAACGGGTTGGCATACAGGTTCGAGAGCTTCAGCGACACCAGCCGCACGCTGACCCGTCGCTTCCAGGCCTGCCGCAGCATGGGGAGCAGGCGGGGGAAGAAATCGGATTCCAGGTCACTCGGTTCGGCCAGGCTTTCGCTCCGCTGGTCCTCCGCCATGTCGTTGTAACGCACGCGGACGGTCAGGGTGCGGGCGCACTGGTCGTCCTCGCGCAGCTTGGCGCACAAGGCATCAGCCATGCGCCGCAGAACGGCTTCGAGGTATTCCTCGTCCGTCACATCGACGGTGAACGTTTCTTGCTCGCTGTAGGACTTCTGCACCTCGCGGGCGGCTTCCACCGGCCGGCGATCGATGCCGTGAGCGAATTCCCGCACCTGGGCCGCCTGCGAGCCCAGCACGAGATGCAGCAATTCCAGCGGCGTGGCGGCCACGTGCTCGATGCGGGCGAGCCCCGCGGCGTTGAGACGGCCGGCGGTCTTCGGTCCCACGCCGGGCAGCCATTTGTTGGGCAGCGGATGCAGGAATGGAATCTCGTGGCCGGCGGGCACATCGACGAAGGCCGCGGGCTTGCGCAGCTTGGAGGCGATCTGGCTCACCAGCTTGTTGCTGCCGATGCCCTCGCTCACGCTGATCTTGAGCGCCTGCCCAATGGCGCGTTGCAGCGTGGCGGCGATCTCGGAGGCTGGCCGGCGGGCACCGCTCAGGTCGAAATACCCCTCGTCGATACTGGCCACCTCCACGTCAGGGGTGAAATCGTAGGCGTAGGCGAACATCCATCGGCTGAACTGCTCGTATTTCTCGAAGTCGCCCGGCAGCACGATCAATTGTGGGCACAGCTTGCGCGCCCGCACCGTGGGCATCGGCGTATAGACTCCGAACCGCCGGGCCTCATACGACGCGCTGGCGATGATGCCGCGCTTTTCGCCACCGACGGCGACGGGTCGTCCACGCAACCGAGGGTCGGCGGCCTGCTCCACCGACACGAAGAACGCATCGGCGTCGAGATGAACGATGGCGCGGGGCACGGCGGGTCATCAGCTTCGGGCGTTGGGTTCCCTGACGACCATGCGCATGACGCCTTGGATCATGAGTTCGGCCGCGGGAATAAGGTTCGGATACCGGGGATTCTCAGCCTTCAGGAAAACATTGCGCCCCTCGCGCACGAACGTCTTCAGCGTGCTCTGACCGTCGATGAGGGCAGCCACCACATCCCGGTGCTTCGGCTCCGCGCCTTGCTCCAGGATCACGATGTCGCCATCCAGGATATGCCGGCCGATCATGGAATCGCCGGACACTCGAAGCGCGAAGACGCGGTTACCTTTGGGGAGGCGGATGGCCGACACATCGACGTAGAGGAATTTCTCGATCTGCTCCTCACGCAGGTCCGCGCGGCCGGCCGGGATGCTGCCTAACACGGGAATGCCCGGCACCCGCCGTTCGTCCGGGCCGTCCACCAGTTGCAGTTGGTTGGTGCCATCGTCCACTCGCCGAAGCCAGCCTTTCCGCACCAGCGCTTCGACATGCAGGTGGGGCGCGCTCGGGCTGCTCAGCCCCAGCTTGGCGGCGATCTCGCGCATGGATGGCCACGCCCGGCCGTCAGCCAGGCGCTCGCGGATGAAGTGGAGCACTTCCTGTTGGCGCTGGGTGAGTGGTTCCATCGGTTACCAGAGAAAGAAAACGGTGGCCACCACCACGGCGCCGGCCACGAGACTCCAGGCCCATGCCTTGGGGCGGAAACCACGCGCAGGGGCGGTGGGCTGCGCGCGGTGCCGGAGGGCCGCATACAGGTGGTGGGGCGGAATGATCTTCATTGTCGAACGGTGGTTCTATGCAGAACGAATGTTCGATTTTCAGGCTTTGTCAAACCGCTGCCGCCCGGTCAGCCGCTTCCAGAATGGCGGCAATTGTGGCCAGTGCGTTGCCTTCCAAGCGGTTGTTCACATAGATAAACGTCTTCCGCTTGGCCTTCTTTTTTCCCTCCGCAACCATGGCGGCGCCGGCTTCCCGGGCCTCGGGCAGCGGCTCTTTCACCTCGTCGTAGGGGCTGAACGCTTTCACCGCCTCCTCATAGACTCGGCCCGGCTTGAGGAGGAACCGCGCGGCCACGACATCCGGCGTGGTCAGACTGTCCGGTATGGCCCATTGCTCGCCGATGGCAGGCATCCGCGACCAGGAATTGAAAACGTGGGTCACCTGATGGCGGGCGAGGGTCGCAAAATACTCCTGGCGGAGGAACGCCTGATTCCGAATCTCGACGCCGTAGCGCCAGCCACGCGGCAAGGCTTCGAGGAATGAATCGAGCGCCGCCACGAAATCCCGTCCATGCTCAAAGTCGGCGGTGTAGAATTGGCTGAATTCGAAAATCAGCACGCCGATTTGATCGCGGATCGCTTGGCACGGGCCGAGGAATTCGGTCGCGAACAGCCCAGCATCGAGGAAGTGAGGGTTGGCTCGGCCGGCGCGGGGGCCGAAGCGCGGAAGATTGGGGAAGCGTTTGAGCGTGATCTCGTCGGTGACTTTGAACGTGAAGAGGAACTCCGGTGGCGTTTGGGCGGCCATTCGTTCCAGAGCCTCGGGCTTGGGAAACGCGTAATACCCGGCATCGACGCAAACGGTGCGGAAGGTCTCGGCATATTCAGCGAGGCAATCCCGCTCGAATCGGGTCTTGGCCACCTTGCCGCGGTATTCGTATCGCTGCGGGGTGTAGAGTTGTCCGAGCCAGCCGGGGTATTTCCACGACGACGTGCCGATAAAAACGCCGTGTGTGGCCGCGGCGGCCACCTGCTGACTGAGGTGGTGCAAGGCGAGGGGCATGAGCGATTCTACAGCACCCAGCACCGTTGCAATGAGCATCTTGCAAGCGTTTGATTGCCAGTGTATCGAGGAAGTGATGAATGAGAAAACTTGGACAGACGTTGACGATTACATTTCCAATCGCTTGGTGTCTTCTGACGATGCCCTCCACCGAGCATTGATGGCGAGTGAGCGCGCAGGGCTCCCTCCACATCAGGTTTCCCCGGCACAGGGGTTCTTTTTATTGCTGCAAGCTCAAGCCCTCCGCAGCCGCCACATCCTCGAAATTGGCACGCTGGGCGGCTATAGCACCATTTGGCTGGCCCGTGGTTTACCTGTGGATGGCCGGC
>CAZQUC010000207.1:0-7519 GCA_964596095.1 uncultured Enterobacteriaceae bacterium | reverse complement strand
TGGCCTCGGCCAAGGCCTCGTGGGCTTCGGGGCTGAGGGCGCCGAGCGACATCGCGGCGGTGGTGAAGCGCACGCGGATGTCCTCGATCGGCTCGACGAGTTCGATGGGGATGGGCGCTTTCAGTTTGTCGGGATGGAACTCGAAAAGATCGTGCGGCGCGAGAGGATGGGTGCGCTTGATGTCCTCGACGTATTGCTTGTAGAGCGACGCGTCGTTGGTTTTGACGAAGGTGTGGAAATTTTGGATGAGATTGAACGTCAGCGCGTGGCGTTCGCCGCTCTTGTTGTGCTTAAAGTCGCCGGGGTTGCCGAGTTTGAGCGGCTCCGTGCCGGCCGCGCTTGTTCCAGCTCCCTCCGTCTGCGGCACGGCGTGGCCGAAGCCGTGATGGTGGCGGGCCAGCGATTCGCGGGCGATTTCCACAAAGCCGATGCCTTCGAGCTGGCTGGCGGTGCTGTGGAAGGCGAAATCGACCAGTTCGGAGCTGAGGCCGACGGCTTCGAAGATTTGCGCGCCCTGATAGCTCGCGAGGCAGGAGATGCCCATCTTCGACATGATCTTGAGCACGCCTTTTTCCAACGCGGAGCGGTATTTGGCGAGCGCTTCGGCGTAGGTCTTGCCACCGAGCGTTTTGCCGCTGGTATCTTTTTGCAACATCTCGCGCACGGTCTCCGCGCCGAGATACGGGCTGATGGCTTGCGCGCCGTAGCCGAAGAGGCAGGCGACTTGATGCGTGTCGCGCGCCTCGCCGGTCTCGATGACGAGCGAGAGCCGCAACCGCTTGGCGCGGCGGACGAGTTCGTGATGCACCGCGCCGGTGGCCAGCAGCGCGGGCACGGGCACGCGTTCGTGATCGACGGCCCGGTCGGACAAGATGAGAATGCGGATGCCGTCCTCGACGGCCTGGTCGGCTTCCTCGCAGAGGCGGCGCACGGCCTGCTCCAAGCCGGCCTCGCCTTCCGCGACCGGCCACGTCATGTCGAGCGTGCGCGAGGGGAAATCGCCGCCCAAGGCGCGGAGTTTTTCCATCTCGTGATCGAAGAGGAACGGCGTGTCGAGCCAGACGACTTTCGCGTGCTCGGGGGTCTCGGCGAGGAAGTTGCGATAGAAGCCGAGCGAGACGCCCAGCGACATCACGAGCCGCTCGCGGATGGGATCGATGGGCGGATTGGTGACCTGCGCGAAGAGTTGCTTGAAATAATTCGTGAGCCCTTTCGGCCGGTGCGAGAGCACGGCCAGCGCGGCGTCGTCACCCATCGAATAGGTGCCCTCCATGCCATCGCGCACCATCGGGGTGAGCACCATGAGGACTTCCTCGTCGGTGTAGCCGAAGGCGGCTTGTTTTTGCGACAGCCCGAGCAAGTCGAGCGGCTCGGCGGGTTCGGGGATGGCGCTGCCGACGGTCTTGGCGAAATCCACGCGATGCTGCGCCAGCCACTCGCCGTAAGGATGGCGCGCGGCGATTTCGGCTTTGATGGTGTCGTTGTAACGGACCTCTTGGTTGAGGAGATCGACGGCCATGACCTCGCCGGGCGCGAGCCGGCCTTTTTGGATGACGTCGCGGTCGTCGAGCGGCACGAGGCCGACCTCGGAACCGGCGGCGATGATGCCATCGCGCGTGATCTTGAACCGCGAGGGGCGCAAGCCATTGCGGTCGAGCGCGGCGCAGATGACGCGGCCGTCCGAGCACACGAGCGCCGAAGGGCCGTCCCACGGCTCGGCGAAACTTTCCTGATACCGGTAAAAGGCCTTTTCGGCTTCGGTGGTGAAGGGGTCGATGCCATACGCGGGCGGCACGAGGAGCGTCATCGCCTGCTCCGGCGTGCGGCCGGAGACGATGAGCAATTCGAGCGCGGCATTGAGGCTGGCCGAGTCGGACTCGCGCGGATCACACACCGGCGCGAGGTGTTTCACGTCCTCGCCCCAGAGCGGGCTTTCAAAGTCGGTCTCGCGGCAGCGCATCCAATTGCGGTTGCCCTTCACCGTGTTGATCTCGCCGTTATGGCAGAGCATGGAAAACGGATGCGCCAGCGGCCAAGTTGGGAAGGTATTGGTGCTGAACCGCTGGTGGAAGAGGCACAGCCCGGTCTCGTAACGCGGATCGTCGAGATCGTCGTAAAATTTCGCCAGCGCCGTGGGCAGACACAGCGCTTTATAGACGATGGTGCGGTGCGAGCACGAGGCGATATAAACCGGCTCTTCGGTGATACCGGCCTCATAGCTCCGCTGCATGATGAGCTTGCGGGCGAGGTAAAGTTGGCGCTCGTAGGCGTCGTCATCCCACCCTTTGGGCCGGGCGAGCAGGAGTTGCCGGATGCTCGGGCGCGTGAGCCGGGCCTTGTCGCCGAGTTCGCGGGTATTGATGGGCGGCCGCCGCCAGCCGAGGACGGTGAGGCCGACTTCCTTGGCGGTTTCCACGGCGATCTTCATCGCCAGCCGCCGGTCCTCGACATTGCGCCGGGGCAGGAAACACATGGCCACGCCGAGGTCGGTCGGGCCATTGTGAAGGGTGATCTCGTTTTCCTCCAGCCACGGCTGGAAAAGCTGATACGGGATGTGGGTGAGCACGCCTGCGCCGTCGCCGGTTTTCATGTCGGCATCGACCGCGCCGCGGTGGGTGACGTTGCACACCGATTGCAGGCCGTATTTGAGGATGCGGTTGGATGTCTCCCCTTTGAACGATGCGACAAATCCCACGCCGCAAGCGTCCCGTTCGAGGTCGGGCCGGTGCAGCGAGCCGGGGGAGGTATAAGTCGGAGCATGCGCGGTGGTCATCATAAATCCAAGGAAAGCAAGTAGCGGAGGGATGAATCATGGCAACGCCCTCGTCCGACCCAAGCACGCCCCGCGAGGCGACCCGGATCAGCCGGGAAGATGCCAACCAACAACCGCCATAGCAAAAGCAATGCCGGAGCCCCGTCGATCCGCAGCCAGCCGTGAAACGACGGGGGAGGTCACCTTAATTCCAATCCGCCCGCCTGCAAGCCGCGAGGCGCTTTTTTCGCGGGAGGCGGCGGATCGGTGAATGAACACCTGCTTTCGTCTCAAGCTTCCGGTGGCGGCGGTGCGGGATCGGAGAGCGGCTCGGCGGCCGGCAATTTCTCCATTTTGACCGAAACCGTGAGTCCTTGATACAGACCCGCCCGGCCCGTGAACGACCCGGAGACCGGCATCACGCCCCGCGGGTGCGAGCTGACTCCGGTCAGGACGTGTTTGAGCGACGCGGCTTCGTTGAGGGTAGGATCGCATCCGCCCCAACCCTGCTCCGGCAGACAAAACTCCACCCAGGCATGAGTGGCGGCCAGGCCGGCGGCGGAGGCCGCGCTATCCAAATACCCGCTGGCAAACCGGGCGGCGATGCCCGCGGCCCGCAGGCTTTCGAGCATCAGGGTGGCCATGTCCCGGCATGATCCCGAGCGAAGCTGCAGTGTCTCCAGGGGCGATTGCACGCCTTTCTCCTCGCGGCGGCGGTAATTGATGTGCGTGTGAATCCAGGTGCTCAAGGCCTGGATAAAAGCGATCACATCCGGTTGCCCCGGAGGAGGTCCGCGGTCGGCGTTGGAGGGAATCCACGCCCACGGCTGGAAGGCCAGCCAGGCCCGCAGACCGGCGGATTCTTCCGGATAAACCGATGCCAAATAGCCGGCGGCCACGGCCCGTTCCTGTTCGGCGTAGATGACCGGCCAGCCCACCGGCTCGAAGTCCTCAAAGGTCCGGAACCAGGCTCCATCCCGACGAGCCACCACCAGGTCATTGTGGATCTCCAGCGAGTCGGAGGGTTCCAGGAAATCCACCAGCGCGATGGAGTTGCCGAAGAGATCGCGCCGCCACATCAGCCGATGCGCCGGGTGGATTTCGAGGACCTGCTTTTCGACCCAGACATCATGCCCTTCCCGCGGTCGCACCACCAGCCGGTGACGGGCGAAGGTCACCGGTTCGGCGTAACGATAACGGGTGTGATGGCTGATTTGCAGGCGGCTCATGATGCGGTCCCGGACGGCGCGAGGATGGTTTCCTCCTCCGCATCGCCCGGCCCCTGGTCAAGACACACGGCCGTGGTGGCGGCATCCACCGCGGCCAGCGGCTGGCAGCCCGCGTCGAGCATCTCGCAGTCCACCGCCTGGCTGACGGACTGGACGAACCCGAACGAGGTGCACACGGAAATATCCGCCGCATCCCGTCCCGACCCGATGCGCGCCAGGCCGTTGAGCGGGGCGAGGCGGGTCGGATCAAAGACCAGCCAGCATCCGCCGATATATACTTCGAGGCAGGCATGGAAATCCGGCGGTTCCAACCGCCACGCGTAAGCATTGAGATAGCGGGCGGGAATGTTCAACGCGCGGCAAAAAGTGATGGCGACGTGGGCGAAATCGCGGCAGACGCCCGCGCCTTGGGTGATGGTGTCGAGCGCCGAGGTATTGGCATTGGAGACCCCGGCCACGTATTCCAGATTTTCGTGAATCCATTGGGTCACCGCCACTACTTGATCGTAGGCGTCGGTCAGGCGGCCGAATTTTTGCCACGCCAGGCGGGCCAATTGATCGGACTGACAATAGCGGCTGGGAAAAAGAAACGGCACCACCCGCGCATCGAGATGCTCCGGAGCCACCTGTCGCAGGTGGTCGGGATCAAGAAACCGCGCGCCGGACTCGACCTCGGCGCGGTAGCGGATTTCCAGCGGCCCCGCCTCCCGGACGCGTAGGCGGTCGAAACGATTCCCCTCCGGCTCGGTCACCACCGGTTCCAGCGGCAAATCCGGCGACACCTCCGCTTCCTCCCACAGCAACCGCTGGCGGCCGCTGTCGCCGGCCCGGAAGCTCAGAATGAGGGTGACCGGCCCGGTGGTTTCGTATTGTAAATGGCAAGAGACACGCAGTTTCATAAGGCGATGGGGAGCGACGATCCCGGTTGTTATCTGCCGGGAGCATTTCCCCAGCCTGTCGATACAACGAGATCAGCCGCCATCGTGGATGCACGAAAGAAGCCCTTGGGAAACGCCTCGGAGAGCGACGCGTCTGGAGTGCGGAGGCTTGCCTCCGCTCTGCGGGGGTGAAGGGCTTGCCCTTCGGGGCGGGGGGAGGCCGATCAGGCATCGTCGGGGGCGCCTCCCCCGGGGTTCTGTCACGCTCCCTCCGCTTCCGACTCACCGGCAAGCCTCCGCACCAAAAGGAGGGCCTCCCTTTGCTCCAGTGAGGAAAACGCAACAAGTTCTGTGGAATATCGAACGACCTGCGCGATCTGCGCTCCATCGCGTCACAGCACTCCCATCTTTCCTGACTGAAAGTCCCGGAAAGCTTGATGGATCTCCGCCTGGCTGTTCATCACGAAGGGGCCTTGGCCGACAATGGGTTCGCCCAGAGGCTGGCCGCTCATCAGCAACAGGCGGGAATCTTCCACGGCTTGAAACACCAGATCATTCCCCTCGCGCTCGAAGACCGCCAGGGTGCCTTCGCCCGCCCGTTGATTCCCATCGATGACCAAGCCTCCTTGCAAAACCAGCACGGCGGTGGTGTGGCCGTTTTCGACCAGGAGTTGCGCGAACTTTCCCGCTGACAGTTGGATTTCCCACAGGTTGATCGGCGTGAAGGTCTTCGCGGGACCGGCATGCCCGCCGAAGCTTCCCGCGATGACCCGCACGGCTCCCGCCTCGTCGGGCAGTTCCACCACGGGGATGTCCTCCTTGAGCAGGCTCTGATACCGGGGCAGCGCGTTCTTGTCCTTTGCCGGGAGGTTCACCCAGAGTTGGGCCATTTCAAACAAGCCGCCACGCCGCGCGAAGTCCTCGGAGTGGTATTCCTCGTGAAGCAACCCGCTGGCGGCGGTCATCCACTGCACATCACCGGGGCCGATCCGCCCGCCTCCGCCGCTGGAATTCCGGTGCTCCACCTCGCCCTGAAAGGCCAAGGTCACGGTCTCAAAACCGCGATGCGGATGGGCGCCCACGCCCCGCCGCTTGCCGGTGGGTTGGAACTCATGCGGGGCGGCGTAATCGAGCAGCAGGAAGGGATCGAGTTCCTTGCCCAGGTCATTGTAAGAAAACACCGAGCGAACCGGAAACCCGTCGCCGACCCAATGAGCATCGGAGCTTTGGTGGATGAATTGCAGTTTTTTCATGGCGGTGATTTTAGCGGAGGCGAGATTGAAGAGGGACCGCGCGGAGACGTGCTCCACGCGACCCTCCAAGATGTTATTTCTTCATCTGGTCCAGCTTGGTTTCCGGCCCGTCCTTGCCGACTTGCTGGGCTTTGTCATAGCTTTCGATCAAGGCGCGGTAGGGCGGCACGATATGATCCACCATCACCTGGGCGAACTCCATCGCATCCGGGCGGTTCCAGGTGGCCATGAGTTCGGCGAGCACGGCATAGGTATCGATCGGGAAAGCTCCCGCCTGGGTGATCCGCGCGATGGTCAGATCGGTCGCCATTTTCGACCAGTTGCCGGAGGCATCGACGATGCAGAAAACTTTGTAACCTGCCGCCAGCGCGCTGAGCGTGGGGAAGGCCATGCACACGCTGGTGAGCGTGCCCGCGATGAGCAAGGTTTTGCGCCCGGTTTTTTCAATCGCCTCCACCCAGGCGGGGTTGTCCCACGCATTGATCTGGCCGGTGCGCGGAATATACACCGCCTCCGGGTTGACCTGATGGATTTCAGGAATCAGCGGCCCGTTCGGTCCATCGGGAACGGAAGCGGTGGTAAAGGTCGGGACTTTGGCGAGCTTCGCCACTTTCGCCAAGGCGATGGCATGGGAGCGAAGAACCGGCTGGTCAATATCGCGGACGAGCTGGAACAGGCCGCTTTGGTGGTCGATCAGGAGCATGACCGCGTCACCGGGGTCAATCATGGTTGGAATGTGGCTCATGGCAGGATTTGGTTTCGATTGGTTGGAGCTTCAAAGCGGATGTCGTTTTGAGAGCTCTGCCTGTTTACCGTGGCTGCTTGGTCATCGGAAATACTTCGTGGTTCCGCTCACCATGCCCGTGGGGTATGGTGAGGCATGGAACTGCGTCACTTGAGATATTTCATCGCCGTTGCCGAAGAGGAGAACATCACGCGCGCGGCGGCGCGGCTGCACGTGGCGCAACCGGCGTTGAGCCGCCAAATCCGCGACTTGGAAAGCGCGCTCGCCGTGCCGCTGTTCGAGCATACGGCCCGCACGGTGCGGCTGAATGAAGCGGGCCGGCATTTTCTCTCCGAAGCGAGGGATGTCATCGCGCGTTTCGAACAAGCCATCCGTTCCGTGCAAGACTTTGCCGGGGGCCTGGATGGCGAATTTCATCTTGGCTACGCGCCCTCGCTGACCACCAGGATCCTGCCACAGGCCTTGCGGGAATTCCAGACCCAATGCCCCCGCCTGAGGGTGAAGCTACATGATCTCTCCACCGAGGAAATGCTGGCGGGCCTGCGGGAACGAACCTTGCAGGCCGCCCTTCTGGTCAAGCCTTCGACTCCCGCCTTGGAGGGGATTGTGTTCAACGAAATCGTGCGCTACCGCCCCTGCGTGGCGATGCCGCTCTCCCATCC
>CAZQUC010000206.1:0-7547 GCA_964596095.1 uncultured Enterobacteriaceae bacterium | reverse complement strand
ACCTCGTCTTTTGAAGGCTGGACCACCAAGGGCGACGCCTTCGGTCCGGGACCGGTGAAGGGCGCCTGGCCGGGGCAGATGGCGGTCGAGGGGTTCCAGGGCCAGGGTCTGGCCAATTCCTTCCACGGTGGCGACGGCGCGCGGGGCACGCTCACCTCACCGTCGTTCAAGATCACGCATCCCTACGTTTCTTTCCTCATCGGCGGCGGCGGGTTCGAGGGCAAGACGTGCCTGAATCTGGTGATCGATGGTCGCACGGTGCGCACGGCGATGGGCCCGAACACCCAGTCCGGCGGCAGCGAACGGCTGACCCGCCAAGGCTGGGAGGTGCGCGAATTCGCGGGCCGCACGGCGCGGCTGGTCGCCGTCGATGACGCCACCGGCGGCTGGGGGCATGTGACGGTGGATGATATCCGCCTCACCGACACCAAGCCGCCCTTGTGGCTGACGGACGCGGCGCGTGAGTTCAATGTGGAGAAAAACTGGCTGCACTTTCCGATCAAAAACGGCGCGGCGAAGCGGCGAGTGACGTTGACTCTCGACGGCAAAAAGCAGACGCCGTTGGACATCGAATTGGCCGACACCGGCCCGCCGGACTGGTGGGGGCCGCTGGCCGTGGACGGGCGGCGCGGGCAGAAGATCGTCGTCACGGTGGACCGTCTGGCGGAGGAATCCCAGGCCCTCGCGCTGATCTCGCAGGATGACGTGATCCGGGGCGAGGCGCCGCCCTATCACGAAGCGCTGCGCCCGCAGTTCCACTTTTCCGCCCGGCGCGGGTGGTTGAACGATCCCAACGGCCTCGTCTATCACGACGGCGTCTGGCATTTGTTCTTCCAACACAATCCCTATGGCTGGAATTGGGGGAACATGCACTGGAGCCATGCCACCAGCCGCGATCTCTTCCGCTGGACGGAGCACGGGATCGCGCTCGCGCCCGACCCCAGCGGGCCGATGTTCTCGGGCAGCGGCGTGGTCGATTGGCAAAATACCAGCGGCTTCGGCAAAGACGGCCGGCCGCCGCTGGTTTTCTTTTACACCGCCGCCGGCACGCCCACCGTGCAAAGCCTGGCCTACATTGCCGACGGCGGCCTCACTCCCGTCAAATATCAGGGCAACCCGATTCTCAAAGAACTCACCCCCGGCAACCGCGACCCCAAGGTCATCTGGCACGAGCCGACCCGGCGCTGGGTGATGGTCCTTTATGTGGAGCGGGAGAAAAAACACTTCATCGATTTCTTCACCTCGTCCGATCTCAAGCAATGGACCCGCCGCGGCGGGTTGGAGAGCTTCTTTGAATGCCCGGACTTTTTCGAGTTGCCCGTGCTGGGCGCCGACGGCCGCGCCACCGGGGAAAAATGGTGGGTGCTCACCGGCGCCAGTTCCGAATACAAGCTCGGCACGTTCGATGGCGAGACCTTCACGCCGACCACCGGCACGCTGCCGGGCCATCGCGGCGAGGGATTCTACGCCGCGCAAACCTACAGCGACGCCCCCGACGGCCGCCGCGTGCAGATCGGCTGGCTGCGCGCGCCTTCGCCCGGCATGCCCTTCAACCAATGCATGAGCCTGCCCTTGGAACTGCGCCTCCGCGCCACGCCGGACGGCCCGCGCCTGACCCAGCTCCCCGTTCAGGAAACCGACGCCCTGGCCGGCCCGCGCCGCCATCTGCTCACCGACGTGCCCCTGACCGTGGAACCCGGCGCCGACGCGCTGGACGCCGCCGCTCCCGCCCCCGAATTGCTGCGCTTGCAGGCGGAGATTCTTCCCGGCGCGGCGAAAAAAATCCGCCTGCGCGTGCGCGGCGCCACCTTGGAATACGACACCGAGGCCCGGGAACTGGAGGTCAACGGCCACCGCGCGCCCGTGCCTCTGCACGAAGGAAAGCTGGCCTTCACGCTCTATCTCGACCGCACCACGCTGGAAGTTTTCGCCAACGACGGGTTGACCTATATTCCTTTGCCCTTCATCGCCAAGGCGGACGACTTCGACCTCGGGCTGACGGTGGAAGGCGGCGCGGCGGAAGTGCGCGCCCTGACCCTCGAAGCCCTCGCCTCCGTTTGGCCGGGCCATTGACCCGCTGGCCGGGCCGATCTCGCGGATCTTGGGTCCGCGTCGCGCGCAAATCAGAGAATCACCTTGACTCAGCGTGACAAATCGCAAATTTCCACCCTCCCAAAACCTGCTACGCCAGTAGCTCAATCGGTAGAGTAGCGGTCTCCAAAACCGTTGGTTGGGGGTTCGATTCCCTCCTGGCGTGCCATTTTCCTTCTCCCCGCTCCGGCTTCCCTGGCGGAAGCTCCCTTGGCTCCGGCCTCAGTTTTCCCGTTTTCCATGACCAAAGTCACCAAGTTCATCCACGAAGTCGCCGGCGAACTCCGCCGCGCCACTTGGCCGTGGGATCCGAAAGAGCGCGGCATCAAGAAATATCGCGAGCTGATCGACTCGACGATCATCGTGCTCATCGCCACGCTGTTGCTCGCCGGCTGGATCAGCCTGTGGGACACGATCCTCATTTTCTTCATGCGCGCGCTGAATTGGCTGGTCTGAGACCACTCCTGGCGTCTAGTGGCCCGCCCGTTGGCGGCCGCCGCCCCGCTTCATCATCCTTTATTCCATCGCAAGCTCATGTCCGTTCCCGCACCCCGTGACCAATGGTATGTCGTCCACGTTCTCTCCGGCCAGGAGTCGAAGGTGCGCGACAACATGACCAAACGCATCGTCAGCGAGGAAATGGCGGATTACGTCTTCGAGGTCATCGTGCCCACCGAGCGCGTGTCCGAAGTGAAAAAAGGCAAGAAAACCGAGACCAAGCGCAAGTTTTATCCCGGCTACATCATCGCCAACATGTTCCTGCTCGATGAGAACGGCCGGCTGGTGGACAAAACGTGGTATTTCGTGAAGGACACCGTGGGCGTCATCAATTTCGCCGGCACGCGCAACAGCCCGCCCGTGCCGATGCGCCCGAAGGAAGTCGAGCAGGTGCTCGCCCAGATCCGCGAGCGCGAGGATTCCATCAAGCCGAAGATCCAGTTCGAAGTCGGCGACACCGTGAAAGTCGCGGACGGTCCGTTCGAAAGCCAGACCGGCATCGTGGAGGAAATCGATCCCGAGCGCGGCAAGCTGCTCGTTTCCGTCACCATCTTCGGCCGCTCCACGCCGGTCGAGTTGGAATACTGGCAGGTCGAGCGGGCGTAATGACGGGCAGGGCCGCAAACGGCGCCACGTGTCCGCATCCATCAGGAGGCCGCGTGTTGGCGGATTTGCGAAAGCAGCCCGATCGGCTCATCGACTTGCGCGGGATGGAAAACCGGCCTGCCTCCGCTCTGCGGGGAGAGCGGGCTTGCCCCTTCGGGAGAGGGAGGTCGATCAGCCATCGTCGGGAGGGCGCATCCAGTTCGGAGGCAGGGTGATGCGGGCGCTGGAAGGCGGAGGAGGCCACATGGGCGACGGGTGGTGAGTTAACCCTCCCCATCCAGGTGTCGTCGCAGCCGCACCGACGCCGCGCGCCCGATCACCAGTTTGCCCGGCAGGCCCTCCAGCGTCACGAGCGTTTCATCGCGTGACTTCCGCTCCATCGTGCGCAGCCGTCGCGGTTGCACGATCAAAGAACGGTCGATCCGCGAAAATCCGCCCGGCGGCAGCCGCCGCTCCCATTCCGAGATGCTTCGCAGCACGATCATCGCCGGCTGCCCGCGCAGGCTCACGCGCGAATACGCTCCCATTGCCTGGATGGCCACGATGTCCCGCACCTCCACCAGGCGCTGCGTCTGCCGGTCGCTCAAGGCCACCCGGCTTTCCATCGTCCAGATCTCCTCCGTCGCGCCCGTCCACGGCCAGCGGGATTCCTTCGCCGAGCGCAGCCGCCGCAACGTCAGCGCCAGCCGCTCTGGATGGACCGGCTTCAAAAGATAGTCGAGCGCGCTGACCGCGAAGGCCTGCACCGCGAAGGTCTCGTAGGCCGTCACGAAGACGACCGCCGGCGTGGCCGGAGGCGACGGCAACAGAGGCAGCAGATCGAGTCCATTGTCCGGCGGCATCTCCATGTCGAGAAAGACCACGTCCGGCCGCAGCTCCGTCACCTTGGCCGCGGCCGTCGCCACGCCGTCGGCTTCGCCCGCCACCACGATCTCCGGGTGCGGCGCGAGCAGCTCCGCCAGCCGCTTCCGCGCGAGGCGTTCATCATCCACCAGCAGCGCCCGCATCGGAGTCATCGTCCCACCTCCTGCGGCCACCCGTCCGCCATTCCTTCCTCCGTCATGGCCGGCAAGACCACCTCCACCCGCACCCAGCCGTCAGCCGCGGTGTGGCTCAGCCGCGCTTTCGGACCGAACAACAATTCCAGCCGCCGCCGCAAATTCGCCAGTCCGATCCCATGCGACCGTGCCGGGTTGAATTCCAGCCAGCGCCCGGTATTTGCCACCGTCACCCGCAGCATGTTCTCTTCCGGGTCGAGCGTCGCCGTCACCTGCACGCGCAGCGGCGCCGGGCTGGTCTGTCGTCCGTATTTCATCGCGTTCTCCAACAAGGGCTGGACCGTGGCCACCGGCACCTGCACGCGCCTCGCCTCCGGTTCCGCTTCGATGGTGTAAACCAGCTTCTCTTCGAAACGCGCCTTTTCCACCCGCAGGTAGTGCTCCAGCGCGTCGAGTTCTTCTCCCAGCGGTTGGTAATTTCCCGCCGGCCGCAATGAAAAACGCAGATACTCCGCCAGTTCCTGCGTAATCCGCTCCACCGCCGGCGAGTTGTCCTTTTCCGCGAGGATCGAATTGAGGGCGTTGAAGAGGAAATGGGGGTTCACCTGCGCCCGCAACTGCTTCAGTTCGCTCGTGCGCGCCGCCGCTTCGCTCTGTGCCGCTTGCAGCCTTACCTCCGCCGCCTCCAGCCAGAGTTTGATGCCGAAATACAGCAGGCTCCAAATCACGAAGAGACTCGACCGGAGCAGTATCCCCATCAGCAAGAGGAAGGAATGGAACTCCGCCGGCGCAAGTTCCGTCGGCCACAGGAGCGTCAACACGCGCGTCGCCAGCGCTTGCGTCGCCAGCGAATCCAGCGTCCCCAGCACGAGACAGAACACCAACACTCCCGCCGTCAACCGCCACCACGACCACTCGCGCCAGGGAAGCCGCCGGTAAACCCAGCGCATCCCCCATGATAGTAGCACGCCCGAGCCTACCCGGAGCGCCAGGATCACCGTGATCGCCCGCAGGCTGAAAATCTGGGCCAGCGGATACAGTGACAACACGCCCACCACCGACCAGCCCACCGTCTGTAGCAACCAGAACAGCCGCTCCCGTGTCGCGCCTTCCGGCGGCAGTCCGACCCCCATCGGCTGGCGCCGGCGCTGGCTCGCGGACTTCGGGTTCATGCGGTGAGAAAGGAAACGAGGGCGGGCTTCATCGAAGGCGACAGGCCGGCAGCTTACGCCTCGCCCTCACCCCGCAAAGGGACAAACCGCCGCTCGCGGTCCGTTTCGTCAAATATCCGGCCCGTTTCGTTAAACGTCGCGTGCATTTGGTGATATTTTGTAAAAACAATAAATATCGTGAAGACCGCATTCACCCAGCATTCCGCCAGTGTTGCCTTCGGGTTGATGGTGGCCTCCACGCCCGAGTTGTGCGCCTTCCCCCCTGCGCCGTATCATACGCTCTACGGCATGGTCCGCGACGAAACCGGCCAGGCCTTGCGCGTCGAGGGCGCCCGGGTGATTTTTTACAAAAACGGTGTGGAATTCCTCAGCGAGACGATCCGGGAAAGCACCCTACTCGACCAGAATTATCAAATCCGCCTGCGCATGGATATGTTCCGCGCCGGCACGCAAAGTTACAGCGATCTCGCCAATAGCGCGGGGTCCGCGTTCACCCTGAGGGTTGTCCTCCACGATGTGGTTTACTATCCCATCGAAATGTCCCGCTCATATGCCGTGGGCCAGCCCGGCCAGCGCATCCGCGTGGATTTGACGCTGGGTGTCGATGCCGACGGTGACGGGCTTCCCGACGCCTGGGAGCAAAGCCAGCTTTATGCGGGCGGCATTCTGCCCGGGGCAAACGGCTGGGATTTGTCGCTCCTCGACCGCGATGGCGATTTCGACAAGGACGGGGTCTCCAACTGGGATGAGTATCTCGCGGGCACTTACGCCACCGATCCCACGCATTATCTGTCGCTTCACATCACCGCCAAGTTTCCCGACAGCGCCCGTCTCACCTTCTTTGCTATTTATGGCCGGACTTATTCGTTGGAGACTTCCATCGACTTGAAGACGTGGTCCGCGGCTTCTCTTTACCTGAGCAATCCGGCGGCGATGGAGGAAGGGGCGGACGGATCCGGCGAGTCCGACGGACCGGAAGAGCCGGATGGGCCAGACGAGCCGGACGGATCGGAAGAGGTCGCGCCTCCGGAATACCCGACCGACGTCTATGATGCCGCCGCTCCGCCCGAGCCGCAGGCCGGCCTGCGCTCCGAAGTCACCGGCCTGGTCAATATTTACGCCCTCACCGGCGACGTTCCGGTCTTTTACCGCCTGAAAGTCCGATGAAAAAATACCTCACTCATACAGCCCTCGGCAGCCTTCTTTCCGTCTCCGCTCTCCACGCCCAGTGGAAGACCGAGACCTATACCCTCCGGGGCGGGTGGAATGCCATCTGGCTCCACGGCGATGCCACCCACGCCACGCCTTCGGAATTATTCAAAGACACTTTATCCGTGCTCGAAATCTGGCGTTGGAACCCAAACCCCGACCAGATCCAGTTCACCGACGCTCCCTCCGCACCCGACGCCAGCAGCAGCGAGTGGACGATCTGGAACCGCGGGGACCCCGAGGAGCAGCGGTTGACCGCGCTTCTCGGGCAATCCGCTTATCTTGTGCGTTGTGAAGGCGACGCCACCACCACGACGACTGTTGCCATCACGCAGAAACCGAGGCCGCCCGAGGCCACCTGGCTGATCACGGGCGCGAATTTTCTCGGCTTCCCGGCCGAGACGGCCACGCCGCCGCTCTTCTCCTCCTACTTCGCCAGCTTCCCGGCCGCGACCGCCACGCCGTCGAAGATTTACAAATACACCGGCGGCGACCTCAGCGCGTCCAACCCCATCGAGATCTCCGCCGCCACCGAGCGCATCGACCGCCACGCGGCTTATTGGTTCGAGGCGGGCACGGTCGGCGACTTCACGGCGCCCGTGGAATACGAAGTGCCCGGCACCGAGGGCCTCGCCTTCGGCCGCACCGGCAACCTCATCACGGTGGGCGTGATGAACCGCTCGACCAGCGCGTTGACACTCACTCTTTCCACCGAGGCCTCCGAACCCGCGCCCGCCGGACAGCCCGGCATCACCGGCGCGGTGCCACTCACGTATCGGAGCTTGGATGGCGCGACGGGCACTTATATCGAAACCCCGATCACGAGGGAGTTCACCGTTTCCGTTCCCGCCTCCGGCCGGCTCAATCTGGAATTCGGCATCGACCGCTCGCAGCTCACCGGCTCGGCCAGCGCGCTCTATGCGTCATTCCTCCGGATCAAGGATTCCGCCAAGCTCAGCGATGTGTGGCTGCC
>CAZQUC010000205.1:0-7718 GCA_964596095.1 uncultured Enterobacteriaceae bacterium | reverse complement strand
ACTCAACAGGTTCTGAGGAGATGGCCGGGGCTTCGCGCCAGGCTCGCGGATGGGGGCGAGGAGAGAGAAAGGGCGCATTCTTCCGTTGCTCTGGTTGACGAACCGGCTAACGCGGGAGGCCGTCATGGAAGTCACCACTGTAGGAACCATCGCGCTCGACACCGTCACGACGCCTGAAGCCACCCGCCACGATCAGCTCGGCGGATCGGCGGCGTATGCGGCCTTGAGCGCGAGTTATTTCGCGCCGGTCCACATCGTCAGCATCGTCGGGAAGGATTTCCCGCAAAAGTATCTCGATTTGTTCACCTCACGGGGGATCAACACCGAAAGCATCGAGGTCGTGGACGGCGAATCCTTCCGCTGGTCCGGCGAGTATTTCGAGGACATGAACACGCGCGAGACGAAGTCCGTCGCCATCAATGTCCTGGAGAAATTCCAGCCCAAACTGGCGCCCGCCGCCAAGGCCGCGCCACTCGTCCTGCTCGCCAATTGCAGCCCGGACAACCAGCTCGACACCCTCGCGCAGATCGAGAATCCCGCCTTCGTGGTCTCCGACTCCATGGACCTGTGGATCGACATCGCCCGCGACCGCCTGCTCGACATGCTGAAAAAAACCGACCTCTTCGTCATCAACGACAGCGAGGCCAGGCAGTTCATGCAGACGAAGAACACCATCACCGCCGGCCACCGCCTGCTGGAGCTGGGGCCGAAGCACGTGGTGGTGAAAAAAGGCGAGCACGGGGCATTGCTCTTCGGCCCCAATGGCCGGTTCTTCTCGGCCGGCGCGTATCCGCTGCATGAAGTGCACGACCCGACCGGCGCAGGCGACAGTTTCGCCGGGGGCATCGCGGGGCATCTCGCGAGCCTGGGCCGGACCGAGTTCGACTTCACCGACCTCGCTCGCGCCGTCGTGCATGGCACGGTGATGGCAAGCTACAACTGCGAGAGCTTCAGCACCGACCGTCTCGAATCCCTCACCCCCGCCCTCATCGCGGAGCGGTTCGAGGAGTTCCAGCGCATCTCGCGCTTCTGACCCCCGCGCCCCTAAAAAACGGCGGCGCCCCGTTTCGCATTCACTCTTGCCCAATTCCTGCTAGGTGCCTACCATCGCGCGCTGATGAAACTAACGCTTCGCTCATTCCTGTCCTTCTCCGTGCTGGCCGTGGCGGCCGGCCTCGTCGCCTGCGGTTCCGGAGGCGGCGGCGGAGATGTCATCAAAGTCGGCGAGTTCGCCTCGCTGACGGGGAAAGAGGCGACCTTCGGCCAATCCTCCCACGAAGGCACCTTACTCGCCATCGAAGAGATTAACGCCGCGGGCGGTGTGCTCGGCAAGCAGATCAAGCTCATCACCGAGGACAACCAGTCCAAAGCCGGTGAAAGCGCCAACATCGCCAACAAGCTGATCTCGCGCGACGGCGTGGTGGCCCTGCTCGGCGAGGTCGCCTCGGGCCGCTCGCTGGAAGCCGCGCCCATCGCGCAGGAGGCCAAGATTCCGCAAATCTCGCCGGCCTCGACAAACCCGAGCGTCACCGAAGTCGGCGATTACATTTTCCGCGTGTGCTTCATCGACCCCTTCCAAGGCACGGTGATGGCCAATTTCGCGCAGCAAACGCTCAAAGCGGAAAAAGTGGCGGTGCTGACGGACGCGAAGAACGATTACTCGAAAGGCTTGGCCAAAGCCTTCAAGGAGCAGTTGGCCAAGAACGGCGGCACGCTGGCGGCGGAGTTGGATTACAATGGCGGCGACAAGGATTTCAAGGCGCAGCTCACCACCATCAAGGGCGCGGCGCCGCAGGCGGTGTTCGTGCCCGGTTATTATAATGACGTGGCCCTCATCGCCATCCAGGCCAAGGAAATCGGTTTGACGGTGCCGCTCTTCGGCGGAGACGGCTGGGAGTCGGAAAACCTGCTCCAGGTCGCCGGCGACGCGGTCAACGGCCATTATTTCTCCACTCATTGCTCGCCCGAAGACACCTCGCCGAAGATGACCTCGTTCGTGGCGGCCTACAAAGCCAAATACAACAAACAGCCCGACGCCATGGCCGCGCTCGGCTACGATTCCGCCTACGTGCTGGCCGAGGCCATCACCCGCGCGGGCGCCACCGACGCCACCGCGCTACGCGACGCCATCGCCGCCACCCAGGACTTCGTGGGCGTGACCGGCAAGTTCTCGCTCGACGCCGCGCGCAACGCCGTCAAATCCGCCGCCATCATCCAGATCAAGGACGGCCAGTTCACCTTTCTCGAATCCATCGCCCCCTGAGCCGCGAGCGTTTTCTGACGAGGCCACCATGACCGACCGACCATCCTCCTTCCTGCACGCGTGAACGAGTTCCTGCAGCAGCTGGCGAACGGGCTGGCCCTCGGCGCGGTTTACGCCCTCATCGCCATCGGCTACACCATGGTCTATGGCGTGTTGAAGTTCATCAACTTCGCGCATGGTGACGTCTTCATGCTCGGCTCCTTCGCCGGGTTTTACCTCGCGCCGCAGGTGGGCAAGGTGCTGCCGTTGCCGGGTTGGGGCGGCTGGCTGGCGACCATGCTGCTGGCCATGCTGGTCTGCGCGATCATCGGCATCGTCATCGAATTCCTCGCCTACCGCCCGCTGCGCTCCCGCCCGCGTCTGACGGTGCTCATCACGGCCATCGGCGTGTCGCTCTTCATCGAATACGTCTGCCAGCACAAGGCCGTCTTCGGCGCGGCGCAAAAAGCCTTCCCCCGCCTGCTCGACACCGGCACGGTCTCGCTCGGTGGCTTGTCCTTCAGCACCACGCAGATCGTCGTCATCACGGTCACCACGCTGTTGCTGGCGGTGCTGACCTTCATCGTCAAGAAGACCAAGCTCGGCATGGCGATGCGCGCCGTTTCCCACAATGCCCAGGCGGCCTCGCTCATGGGCATCAACATCAGCTTCATCATCTCCTTCACCTTCGGCCTCGGCTCCGCGCTGGCCGGCGCGGGCGGCGTCCTCTTCGGCATGACCTATACCGGCATCGACCCGCTCATGGGCATCAATGTCGGCATCAAGGCTTTCATCGCCGCCGTGCTCGGCGGCATCGGCAACCTGCCCGGCGCGGCCCTCGGCGGCGTGCTGCTGGGCGTGGTCGAATCCTTTGCCGGCGGGATTTCCGGACTCTCCACCTACCGCGACGGCATCGCCTTCGCCATCCTCATCCTCATCCTCATCTTCCGCCCCACCGGCCTGCTCGGCTCCAAGCAGATCGAAAAAATCTGACCGCCGGCCGTCACTCATCATCGTCATACCACCCATGCCCGCCATTCTCAAAGACGCCCGCTTCCAACTCCTCGCCGCCTTGCTGGTGGTCGTGGTGGCGGGCCTCGGCGCCGGGCACATGAATGCCTACTATCGCGGCGTCGGCATCGACATCGGCATCGCCATCATCCTGGCGGTCAGCTTGAATTTGATCAACGGCCACACCGGCCAGTTCAGCCTCGGCCATGCCGGCTTCATGTCCGCCGGCGCTTTCGTCTCGGCCATGCTCACGCTCGCCTGGCAGCGCAGCCAGGGCGGCGAGGTGCCCGTCTGGATCTTCCTCCCTGCGTTGGTCGTGGGGGGCCTGGTGGCCGCGCTGGCCGGGCTCATCGTCGGTGTGCCGTCGCTGCGGCTGAAAGGCGACTATCTCGCCATCGCCACGCTCGGCTGCGGGGAAATCATCCGCGTCATTTTCCAGAACATGGAAGCCGCGGGCGCCGCCAGCGGGTTGAAGGCGATCCCCAAACTGACCAGCCTCGGCTGGACCTTCGCCTTCGCCGCGCTCACCGTCTATGTCGTATGCAGCCTGGTGAACTCCACCTACGGACGCGGCTTCATCGCCGTGCATGATGACGAAGTCGCTGCCAGTTCGATGGGGCTGAACCCCACGCGCTACAAGGTCACCGCTTTCGTCATCGGCGCGTTCTTCGCCGGCCTCGCGGGCGGCCTCTACGCGCACCATAAGACGTTCATCAATCCCCAGGGCTTCGATTTCATGAAGAGCTTCGAAGTCGTGGTCATGGTCATCCTCGGCGGCATGGGCCGCACCGCGGGTGTCATCATCGCCGCCATCGCGCTCACCCTGCTCACCGAGCAATTGCGCGGGTTCGCCGAGTTGCGCATGATTTTCTACGCCCTGCTCATCATCGTGCTCATGATCACGCGGCCGCAGGGCCTGTTCACCTTCGAGCGGAAACGCCGGCCGCTCGCGCCAAAACTCGCCCCCACCGCATGAGCGCGCCCTTGTTGGAACTGGACCACGTGACCATCCGTTTCGGCGGCCTCACCGCTGTGTCGGACGTGACCCTCACCGTCGGCGAGGGCGAACTCATCGGCCTCATCGGCCCCAATGGCGCGGGCAAGACCACGGTCTTCAACCTCATCACCGGCGTCTATCAGCCCACCGAAGGGCGCATCACCTTCGCCGGCCAACCCACCGCCTGCCAGCCCTCCCACGCGCTCACCAAGCGCGGCATGGCGCGCACCTTCCAGAACATCCGCCTCTTCTCCTCCATGAGCGTGTTCGACAACGTGCGCACCGCCACCCAGGTGCATCGCGGTCACGGCATCCGCGATGCCCTGTGGCGCGGCGCCTCCTATCGCGGCAGGGAAAAGGACGTGGAAACGCGCGTCATGGACCTGCTCTCGGTCTTCTCGCTGCAAGACTACCGCGACGAGCCCGCGAAATGCCTGCCCTACGGCGGCCAGCGCCGCCTGGAAATCGTGCGCGCGCTCGCCACCGATCCCAAGCTCCTGTTGCTCGACGAGCCCGCCGCCGGCATGAACCCCGCGGAGAAAGAGGACTTGATGCGCCTCATCGAATTCATCCGCCAGCGCTTCGGCATGGCCATCCTGCTCGTCGAGCACGACATGAAAGTCGTCATGGGCATCTGCGAGCGCATCGCCGTCCTCGAATACGGCCGCAAGATCGCCGAAGGCTGCCCCGCCACCGTCCAGCGCGACCCCAAAGTCCTGGAGGCCTACCTCGGCGGCGCGCACGTCGCCGCGGACGCGTGAATGACGGCCGACCCAGGCAATCGCCCCCACCCCACATCAGACATCTCTCACCCCCTCCGCGGCGAAGGGCCCGACCGGCGCGCCCATTGTCCGGGTTAGGCTATCTTTCCCCTCTACGCCGCCCGCACCGGCACGCCCCGCGCGGCCAGAAACGCCTTCACCTCCGCGACCTGGTATTCCCCGAAGTGGAAAATGCTCGCGGCGAGCACCGCGTCCGCGCGGCCTTGCGGGCCCAGCACGTCGGCCAGATGGTCGAGCGCGCCCGCGCCGCCGCTGGCGATGACGGGAATGCCCACGGCTTCGCTCACGCGCCGGGTCAACTCGAGATCGTAGCCCGCCTTGGTGCCGTCGGCATCCATGCTCGTGAGCAGGATTTCCCCCGCGCCGCGCCGTTCCACCTCCCGCGCCCATTCGATGGCGTCCAGCGCCTCGCGGTCGCGACCGCCGCGCGTATAGACATTCCAGCTTTGGCCGTCGGGATTCCGCTTGGCGTCGATGGCGACGACGATGCATTGCGCGCCGAAGGCGGCGGCCCCCGCATTCACCAGCTCCGGATCCCGGATGGCCGCGGTATTGAGCGAGACCTTGTCCGCCCCCGCCAGCAGCATCGTCCGCATGTCCTCCACCGTGCGCAACCCGCCGCCGACCGTGAGCGGCATGAAGCATTGCTCCGCCGTGCGCGCGACCACCTCGACCATCGACCGCCGCGCCTCGGCGCTGGCCGTGATGTCGAGGAAGACCAATTCGTCGGCCCCTTGCCGGTTGTAGGCCACGGCGCATTCCACCGGATCCCCCGCGTCACGGAGATCGAGGAATTTCGTCCCCTTCACCACCCGGCTCGCGCCGTCGATGAAAGTCACGTCCAGACAGGGAATGATGCGCTTGGTCAGCATGGCCCGACGCTCCCGCGCCCCGCCGCCCCCGTCAAGAAGGTTGGCGGCGGGTCAGGAGCGCGGAGGCCCGGCTTCGCTGGCCCGCGCCGTCAGGCCCCCTTATTATCCTATTATCTTCTTATCTCACTATCCTATTATCTCGTCCTCTCCCTAATTTTCATCTTGGCAGCGCGGGCATTCTGCGGCTGACTCGGCGGGAATGAAACTTCTCGTCCGTATAGCCATCTGGGGCGCGCTGGCGCTCGTGGTGCTGGTGGGGTTGACCGAGGCCGTGCTGTGGCTGGCCGCGCCGGTATCGCCGCGCGCGCCGTTGACGTATCGGTTTGAAAACCAGATCCCCGGCCTCAAGGAGAAGGTCGCCTTCACCGTCAACGGACAGGGCCTGCGCACGTGGAAGTCGCCCCAACAAGAAGGCCAACCCCTGCGCCTGCTCTGCCTCGGGGGCGCGGCCACCTCGGCCTTCCTGCAAAACGATGAAGACACGTGGTGGGGACAATTGGGCAGCTTGGCGCAGAAAGAATTCCCGGACCGCGCGGTGAGCGTTTCCGCCCTCTTCCGTGATAGCACGCCCCTGCTGCACCAGGCCAAATGGGCTCTCGAAAAACTGGGCGAGGAGAAGCCTGACGTGGTGCTGGTCATGGGTGGATTGGACGATGTGCTGGGCCAGCCCGCCGACTACACGTATGCGGCCGACAAGATTTCCCGCCTCCCGTCCGTGGATGGTCCGAGGGACGGGATCAAATCCTTCCTGCTCGACCTCTCCCAACTCGCCCGCCGCTACAGCCAAAGTCGGCAGAAAAGCCTGCACCTGCGCCGGGTCGGCCGCTTGGGTGAACTCAACGGCTATGCCAAAATGCTCGCCCAGGCGCGCAGTGACTATGCCCGGCTACCCCTCCAACACGAAACCGAACGCACCGAAGGACAGGACCCGGCGCTCGAATTCATCGACGCCCTCAACATCATCGCCAGCAGCGCCAAAGCGGCGGGCTCCGGACTGCTCATCATCGGCGAACCCACCCTGCAACGCGGCGTGCTGGGAGAGACCGAAGAACGGATGCTGCGCCGGTGGTTCCCGCTCGATGCGCAGCCCCCCACCCCCGCCACGGTAGTCCGTCTCGACCCCGGGCGCGTGGAGCTGGAAGTGGACCGCTATCATGCCTCGGCGGAAAAACTCGCGCAGTCCCTCGGCGTGCCATTCTACCATCCCGGACGCAAAATCCCCGCCCACGTCGGCGTGTTTGTCGAGGACACGATGCTGACCGACGCCGGCGCCGCCGCCCTCGCGCAACAACTCCTGCCGCTGCTCAAACCCCTCATCGAAGCGCCCGGCCGGTAGTTCTCCCCCGCCCCCATTCCCGTCCGCGGGCGCTCAATCCCCTGTGACCGTCGGTCGAATCCTTTTCGAAGCGGTCTGCTTTCCTGCCGGCTTCTTTTCTCCCGACGAACACGCTTGGTTGGGGTCATGGCGAAGCCATGCCAGCCACAGCAGCCGAGGGTTGAGCTCTGCGATACCCCCGGGCCTTTCCGCCCTCAGCCTTCGATCCCAAAGGGATCGCAGCCCGAGTGGCTCTTCCTTTCCGCGGGGAAAGCGCGCTGCGGTCCCTTCGGGATCGAAGCCTTTTTCCATCGCTGATCCGGGGGTGGCGCTCCGCTCAACCCCCGGCTGCTGGAGTGGCGATGGCGTTGCCATCGGCTCGAGGGGCAACCAGAAAGGCGGCCTCATCGGTCACTTCCCGTTCCTCATCCCGGCGCGCAGGGATTCCGGGGCTGAAGAGGAAATCACGGAGACCTGGGCCTCACGAAGCACTTCGGCG
>CAZQUC010000204.1:0-7768 GCA_964596095.1 uncultured Enterobacteriaceae bacterium | reverse complement strand
AAAAACAGATCGAGCGTCCAGCAGACGACCAGGCCGGTGATGCCGATCAAGGTTTCCGTGACGGTCCAGGTGCGGAAGGTCTGCGAGACAGTGAGGCCGAGCATTTCTTTCACGATCCAGAACCCTGCGTCATTCAGATGCGAGAGGAACAAGGAGCCGCTGCCCACGCACACCACCAGCAGTTCCAGATTCACGCCGGGCGTATTCATGGCCAGTGGCGCGACCAGACCGCAGGCGGCGGTGATGGCCACGGTGGCCGAGCCGGTCGCCACGCGGATCAAGGCCGCGCACAACCAGCCGAACAACATCGGCGGCAAATGCGCGGAGGCGGCCAGGTTGCCGATCGCGTCCGCGGCGCCGCAATCGCGCAGCACGCGGTTGAGGCCACCGCCCGCGCCCACCAGCAGGAGCGTCATGCCGATGGGGCCCAGCGATTTCTCGCCGATCTTCAAAGCCTCGACACGAGTGAAATCGAAGGCCCAGGCCGCGAAGAGCACGGCCACGCCGAGGGCGAGCGTCGGGTTGCCGATCACGCCCGCCACGCTGCGAAAGCCGCTGCCGGGCGGGGAGACCAGTTCCGCGATGGTTTGGGTGAGGATCAAGACCACGGGCAACGCCAGCGCGGCCACGGTCCGGCTCAGGCGCGGTTTGGGACGGGCCGCCAGCGCCGGATCCAGCGCGGGTGGTGGTGGCGGCTCGACGTGGACATGCTTCACCGCCCAGCCCGCGAAGATGGGGCCGGCCACCGCCGCGATGGGGATCGCCGCCACCAGCGCCCACAGGATGACCAGGCCGAGATTCGCGTGCAGCGCCTCGATGGCGATCAACGGACCGGGATGGGGCGGCATCACCCCGTGCATGATGGAGAGCACCGCCAACAAAGGCAGCGCGAGCTTGAGAAACGGCAGCTTCGTTTCCCGCGCCAAGGTCAGTAGAATGGGCACGAGCATGACCAGCCCGACGGCGAACCACGTGGTGAAGCCGACCGCCAGCGCCAGGATCATGAGGCACCAATGCACCCGCTGCGGCCCCAGCAGTTTGATGAGACTTTTCGACAAGACCTCCGCGCCGCCCGACGCGGCAAGCAGCCCGCCCAGCATGGTGCCCAGGCCCAGCACCCCGGCGATGCCGCCCAGGGTGGATCCCATCCCGTCCTGGAAGGTGGAGGCGACCTTGGCCGGCTCCATCCCGGCGCCGAGGCCGACCAACAGGGCTGCGAAAAGCAAAGCCAGAAAAGCATTGATGCGCACCCAGGCGATCAGCACGATCATGCTGACGATGGCGCCAGCGGTCAGGAGGAGTAGATAAGGGGATTCGGCAGACACGGCCCGGAATTGGCCCGCAATCCGCGGCGAAGTCAACGGGGCATTGAAGGCATGGATGAGGGATGATTTGGGCCGGGGCGGTCGTGATGCGAGCTTCCAGCCTGCCAGTCTTTTCCATGGCCGATCGGTGCAACGGGCAGGCGGGACGCCCATCCCCCCTCTCACCGGACGTTCCACCGGTTGAAAGATCGTTTGTCAAACGGCACGCCTTCGGGCAGGAATGGCTTTTTTGACGATGTCCACCACCATCCCTGGCAAATCCATCCTCCTCACCGGCGGCACCGGCTCGTTCGGCCATGCCTTCGTGGCGCGTCTGCTGAAGGACTTCCCCGACGTGGAACGCCTCGTCATTTTTTCGCGCGATGAGCTGAAGCAATACGAAATGACCCAGCGCTTCCCGGTCGCCGAGCACCGCAATCTGCGGTTTTTCATCGGCGACATCCGCGACCGGGCGCGGTTGCGGCAGGCGCTGGAAGGGATCGACACGGTGGTCCACGCGGCCGCGCTCAAGCAGGTGCCGACGGCGGAATACAATCCTTTCGAGTGCATCAAGACCAACGTGCTGGGCGCGCAAAACCTCATCGAGAGCTGCCTGGAGGCCGGAGTGCGGCGCGTGGTCGCACTCTCCACCGACAAGGCCGCCGCGCCGATCAACCTGTATGGCGCGACCAAGCTGTGCTCGGACAAACTCTTCATCGCCGCCAACAATTTCCGCGGGTTCCATGACATCCGGTTTTCCGTGGTGCGTTACGGCAACGTCATGGGATCGCGCGGCTCGGTGATCCCGTTCTTCCTCGAACGGCGCCGGACCGGCGTGCTCCCCATCACGCACCCGGAGATGACGCGCTTCAACATCTCGCTCGAAGAAGGTGTCGATCTCGTGCTGCACGCGCTGCGCCATGCCCTCGGGGGCGAGATTTTCGTGCCGAAAATTCCGAGTTATCGTATCCTCGACGTGGCGGAGGCGATCGGCGGCGCGGCGTGCGAGAAACCGATCGTTGGCATCCGTCCCGGCGAGAAGATTCACGAGGAAATGATCACCGAAACCGACGCGCCGCAAACGCTGGCCACGGAGAAGCACTACATCATCGTGCCCGCCCAACACTTGCGCGAGCCGGCGGAGGTGTTGGCGGAATTCGCGCAAGCTCATGGCGGCGCGCCGGTGCCTCCAGGCTTTTCCTACAACTCCGGCAAGAACACGGAGTGGCTGACGGTGGAGGACATCCGGCGACTCATCCGCGAGCATGTTGATGCCACTTTCGCCGCCTGAGGCACGATTCCGAACGCGTTACATCCCGCCCGGTCCACATGTCTTCCACACCCGCCATTCCCTACGGTCGCCAGAGCCTCGATGAGGAGGACTTCGCCGCGGTCGCCGAAGTCCTGCGCTCCGATTTCCTGACCCAGGGGCCGATGGTCCCGCGCTTCGAGCAGGTGCTGGCGGAGCGCTGCCAAGCGGCCCACGCCGTGGCGGTCGCCAACGGCACGGCAGCCCTCCATCTCGGCGCGCTGGCGCTAGGCCTCGGGCCGGGTGACTGGCTGTGGACCTCGCCCATCACGTTTGTCGCCTCCGCCAATTGCGCCCGTTACTGCGGGGCGCGGGTGGATTTCGTCGATGTCGATCCCGGCACCATCAACCTGTGCCCGCAACGGCTCGCGGAGAAACTCGCGGTGGCGGAAAAAGCGGGCCGCTTGCCCAAAGTCGTCGTGCCCGTGCATTTCGCGGGGCAGAGTTGCGCGATGGAGGAGATTCACGCGCTGTCCCGGCGCTATGGCTTCCGCCTCATGGAAGATGCCGCCCATGCCCTGGGCGGAAGTTATCTGGATGAACCCGTGGGCAGCGGGCGCTGGGCGGACGTGGTGACGCACAGTTTCCATCCCGTCAAAATCATCACCACCGGCGAAGGCGGCGCGGTGACCACCAACGACCCTGCCTTGGCCGAGCGGATCGCCCGGCTGCGCACCCACGGCATTACCCGCGATCCCGCGCAGATGGAAAACGAATCCGCCGGCGGCTGGTATTACGAGCAATTGGAGCTGGGTTACAATTACCGGGTGACCGATATTCAAGCGGCCCTCGGCGTCAGCCAATTGCAAAAGCTAGAACGCTTCGCGGTTCGCCGCCGCGAACTCGCTGATCTTTACGATCAGGAACTGGCCGGCCTGCCCGTGCGCCCGTTGGCGCGGGACACGCGCGGTGTTTCCGGCTGGCACCTTTATGTTATCCGGCTCGATCTGAAATCCCTGCGCGTCTCGCGACGCGAGGTCTTCGACAGGCTGCGCGCGCAGGGCATTTTGGTCAATGTGCATTACATTCCGGTTCACCTGCAACCGGACTACCGGCGGCTGGGTTTCCACCCCGGCCAATTCCCCGCCGCGGAGGCCTATTATGAGGAGTGCCTGACCCTGCCGCTGTTCCCGCTGATGACCGATGAAGATGTCGGGCGCGTCCGCTCCGCTCTCGACCGCTCCTTGTCTTTGTGATTCCGCCTCATGCAACTTACTCTTCCACTCGATGAACTGAAAGAGCTTGTGGGCAGACAATTGGCAAATTTGTTTGTCTTTCAAGTGTCTGAACGGAAAGCCCTTTCCGAGGCCATCGATCTGGCGTTGGAAAAATGCGAGGTGTCCTTTTCTGCCATTGGACATCACAAATATTACCGGAAAGATGGCCGCGTCCGCTTCGATCCCTTCCATAGCGCCCAAAACACCCAGTTTCTCTATTGGGTTTCCCATCTACTATGGAAACACGTTGGCGAGGCGAACCTGGCTTCCCGGGTTTATTACTTGAACAAAGCGCTCAATGGACTGGACCTGTATTATGAAGTGGAGATGCCCGACATCTGGACTTGCGATCATCCCGTGGGCACGGTTATCGGGCGCGCCCGGTTCGGCAATTATTTCAGCTTCGGGCAAAACTGCACGGTGGGAAACAATTTGGGCGTCTATCCCCAATTTGGAGAGCGCGTCGCGCTACTTTCCGGGAGCAAGGTCATCGGCGCTTGTTGCATCGGCGAAGACTCCATCATTGCCTCCAACACCTGCTGCATCGATCAAACAACACCTCCCTCCAGTTTGGTTTACGGTCAGTTTCCTCATATCAAGTGCAAGCCCCTCCCGAAGGACTCTCCGGCCCGCGTCTATCTGAACTGGCGATCCGATGATCTGGATGAGTAAGCAATCTATCCATCGTTCCGCCCCGAAGCCATGCTCCGGCGGCAGCGCCTCTCACCCGACCTTCAACCATCTTTTCACGTGAAGACCGTCTGCGACTGGCTCATCTGCTGTGATGGCACCACCGCCACCGGGCTGGGCCACGTCGGGCGGTGTCTGGGCTATGCGGAGCGGCTGGCGGAAGCCGGGCACCCCTGTGTGTTTCAAGGACACTTCGATGACACGGCGCGGCGGCTGATCACGGAAGCCGGGTTTGCCATCCTTCATGCGCCATGCCTGAAGGAAAGGAAAACGACGGGGCCGGAACCCGCCTCCTCGCGCGCCGGCGTGCTGGTGGACAGTTACGATTTCGACGCTCCGGCGATGACCGCCTGGCATCAGCGACTGGGGAGCGAAGGGAAGCGGCTCGTGGTGCTGGATGATTTCGGAAGCCTTCCGCGCTATGACTGCGAGGCGTTGATCAATTTTACCATCGGCGCGGTGGAGCTGGCTTATCCCGAGGGGCCGGCCCGGCGGTATCTCGGTCCGCGGTTTTATCCGGCCCGCCGCTGGTTGCGAGATGTCCGCCGGGACCGGGGGGAGCGCGAGAAGGGAACGGAGACGCTTGGGAATATTCTCATCGCCGCCGGCGGCAGCGACCACACGGGAGTGACGCTCGCCCTGGTGGAAGCGCTCGCGACGTTCCGCACGGACTGCGAGGTGGTCGTGCTGAGCGGCAATGGCGTGGCGCACGAGGAGCGGGTGCGGGCGGGCTTGGGGCGTTTTCGCACGGCGCGTTTTCTCGGTCCTCAACCACACCTCGGCCCGTGGATGAAATGGGCCGACGCGTGTCTGTGCGGCGGGGGGGTGATCAAATACGAATGTCTCTATGCCGGGCTGCCCGCGGCCGCGGTCTCGCAAACACCGGGTCAGGAGGGCGATTCCGCCCTCCTCGCCCGAGAGGGATTGATCCTGGACCTCGGCTTTCCACCGGAGGTGGCGGAGGCCGGCGGCCGAGACCGGTTGCGCGACTTTCTGGAAAACCCTGCCGGGCGCGCCGCCCGGCGGGATCGCGGGCTGCGCGCGTTGGGCCATGAGGACGAGGAGGCCGTGCTGGTTCCTTTTCTCGACACGACGACGAAACCCCTCTAAAAGAATGAGCCGCGCGGAAACCGGACCGATATTTTCCGGCCACCGCTTCTTTCACCATGTCATCCTCAGCTTCTTCCGATCCGGCGTTTGCCGAAACTTTCGCCCGGCTGGAACAACAGTATGGCGAACGCCTGGCGCGCTTCGGCGACTCACCGGAAGGCACGCAGCAGGCCG
This sequence comes from uncultured Enterobacteriaceae bacterium, assembly GCA_964596095.1. Classification (GTDB taxonomy): domain Bacteria; phylum Verrucomicrobiota; class Verrucomicrobiia; order Verrucomicrobiales; family V1-33; genus CAJBME01. Next base: position 1,964 of record CAZQUC010000204.1, on the reverse strand, counting down.
ACGTGGCCACTCAGGAGCAACGCATGCGCATTCTCTGCCAGGCGGGCGATCTGCGCCGCGCCAAGGTGCTGGACTTCGGCTGCGGCACGGGCCATTTGCTGGCCTTTCTGCGCCGTGAGTGCGCCTTCGATGGCGAATATGTCGGCTACGACATTTCCCCGGACATGATCGACATCGCCACGAACAAATTTCCCGACGCGCGGTTCGAGCGGCGCAACGTGCTGGCCGACGGCGTGCCGGAAGACTTCGACTTCGTGCTCATCACCGGCACCTTCAACAACCTCACCGGCAACAATTGGGAGTGGATGACCCTGGCCTTGAAATCACTCTTCGCACGGACGCGGACGACCCTGGCGTTCAACAATCTCAGCGCTTACGTGGATTTCTTCAGCGAAGGGCTCTACTATGAGGATCCCGCGCGGGTGCTGAAATTCTGCAAAGAGGAACTGAGCCCGCTGGTGACGTTGCGGCATGATTACGGCATCCGCCCCGGCGTGGTGCCGTATGAGTTCACCACCTACGTCCACCGGACGGACATTCTACCCCGCAAACTTCTCATCAACGGATGATGGGACGCGCTCAAGCTGTGGACGCGATGGTGGTGGGCGGCGGCGTGGCCGGGTTGGCGGCGGCGCTGCTGCTGACGGAACGTGGGCAGTCCGTGGCGCTGGTCGAAGCGGCACCCGCGCCCGGGGGGTTGTTGCGCTCCCGCCGGCGCGACCCCTGGGGCAGCTTCGATTTCGGCACGCACCTGTTTTCCGAAACCGGCGTGGAGGAACTGGATGACGTGTTGCTGCGGCGACAGCGGACGGATGACGCCTGGGTGGCGCACCCGGCGTGCCGGCAGGACATTTTCTTCGGTGGGGAAAGACGGGAAACGGCCTTCCCCGACGCACGGGTGCTGCCCGCGGCGGTCCATGACCAAGGACTGGCGGAACTGCTGGCGCTGCCGCCGTTGCAGTCCGCTCCCGCCACGTTGGAGGAACAGATCGCGCACACCTTCGGTCGGGTCTTCTTGCGCGAGATTTTCGCTCCGATCATGCGGAAATACACCGGGCGTCCGCTGGCGGAACTGGCGCCGGACGCGCATTTACTCTTCGGGCTGCACCGCCTGATCGCCGGCACGGCGGAGCAGACGATCGCGCTCAAAGCCGCCTCCCCCTGGCATGACGCCCGGCTGGCGTTTCATGATCCCCAGGCATCGGCGCGGCCGGTGCGGCATTACTATCCACGCGCCGGCGGCATCGGCCGCTGGACGGATGACGCGGTGGCGACCTTGCAGGCGCGGGGCGCGGCGGTGCTCTGCGGCAGCCTGATCGCAAAGGTGACGGAGGATGACGCGGCGCGCGCCATCACTTCGCTTACGCTGGCCGATGGCCGGGAATTCGCCGCCCGCACGGTGGTGTGGACCGGGCCGCTGCCCCCGCTGTTCCAGGCCGCCGGCGTGCCGGGGCCGGCCTTGAGCGGCCCACCGTCGTTTTGCCGCACGATCCTGGTCGATCTCGTGCTCGACCAACCGCTGGCCACCGCGGCGCACTGGATCACCTGCCACGATCCCGCGAGCGCCATCTTCCGGGTGACGAATTACGCAGCCGTCGAAGGGCGTCCCGGCGCCGCTCCCGCGCGGCTCACGCTGGAAATCCTCCAACCACCGGAACGGGAGGCAGCGGTGACGGAGGAGGATTTGTCGCGGGAACTCCTGGCCATGCGGCTGATCCCTCCCGGCGCGAAAATTCTCGCGGCGTGGCGGGATGACATCGCGCGCGGGTTTCCCATCATGACCCCGGCGTTTCTCCGGGACACGCGGGCCTTGGCGGAAACGGCGGCCGCGCGGTGGGAGAACGTGCGCCTGGCCGGCCGCGCCACGGGGCGGGTCTTTTTCATGCGTGATGTGCTCACGGATGTCTTTCGGCAACTCACCCCTTCATGACATGGCGAAAACGATCGTGATCACCCAGCCGACC
>CAZQUC010000203.1:6666-7820 GCA_964596095.1 uncultured Enterobacteriaceae bacterium | reverse complement strand
CTAATCTCTGTCGACCCTACGGGTCTCATGTTGGTCAACCCTTCGGGTCTCATCTTAACCGATCCTCCGGGTCTGATGCCTGCCGATCTCGTGGATTCGATGTCCGCCGACCCTCTGGGTCCGATGTCGCCTGGTCCTCCGGGTTGCCTGTTTCATCGCCCCTTCACGTCTCTTTCCTACCTCACTCCTGAACTCCACCACCTCATGCCCATGAACTCACATCCTCATCCCCGCTCCTATCGCCGCCGCGAGGTCATCCGTTCGTTGGTGGGCGGGTCGTTGTTGTTGCCGGGGTTGGTGTCGGATTTGCTGGCGGCGTCCGGCTCGCCGTCGGCGGCGGCCGATCCGTTGGGGGCGAAACGGCCGCATTTTCCGGCGCGGGCGCAGCGGGTGATCTTCATTTTCTCTAACGGCGGGGTGTCGCACATGGACACCTTCGACTACAAGCCGGCGCTGTTCGCCGCCGACGGCAAGACCATGGGCATCGGCGGCGGATTGTCGAACCTGCAACGCCGGTTGCTACGGCCCGGTTGGGAATTCCGGCCCGGTGGAAAATGCGGCACCCTGGTCAGCGATCTGTTTCCGCATCTGCGCGAGCGCATGGATGACATCTGTCTCATCCGTTCGATGACTTCCGACGACAACGAGCACTACCAGGCCACGCTCGGCATCCACACCGGTTCGTTCTTTTTCTCGCGCCCCAGCATCGGTTCGTGGATCAGCTACGGCCTCGGCACCATGAACAAGAACCTGCCGTCGTTCGTGGTCATCTCCGCCGGTTCGCCCTATGCCGGCACCCAGATTTTCAACAACGACTTTCTGCCCGCCTATCACCAGGGTGTGCGCGTGGTGCCCGGCCAGGAGCCGATCGCCAACCTCGACCGCCGCACCAAAGCCGGTTCGGTGCAGGAACTCGAACTCGGCCTGGCCGACGCCTTCAACCGGCGCCACCTCGCCGCCCGCGGGCACGACAGCGAGCTGGCCGCGCGGCTCCAAACCTTCGAAACCGCCTTCCACATGCAGACCGAGGCGAAGGATGTCTTCGATCTCTCCCAGGAAACCGACGAGACCCTCGCCCTCTACGGCTTGAAACGCGGGCAGACCGACGGCTTCGGCTGGCCCTGCCTGGTCGGCCGGCGGCTCGCCGAACGCGG
>CAZQUC010000203.1:0-6566 GCA_964596095.1 uncultured Enterobacteriaceae bacterium | reverse complement strand
TGGCCGGCGGAGGGGTGAGGGGCGGCACCGTTTATGGCAGCACCGACGACACCGGCGCCACCGTGGCCGAAAACCGTGTCCACGTGCATGATTTCCATGCCACCATCCTGCACCTGCTCGGCATGGATCACGAAAAACTCACCTTCCACCACGGCGGGCGCGACTACCGGCTGACCGACGTCCACGGCAACATCGTCCAGGCCCTGCTGGCGTGAGCGGCGCGTGTTATAATTCTCTGCACCGCCCGCCGCTTCGGCCCTCCCCTTCAATCCTTAAGTTGCCGGGCATTGTTCTGCATCTGCTCGATCATGGGCAGCCATTGCAGGCGGGTCTCGATGGGGAGTGCCTGGAGCAACGACTCCAGCCCGGTGTCGGCGGCGAGGCGTGAGAGCCGCTCGGGATCGGCCTGCTCCAGCCACTCCCGCACCGGGGAGTCCGGCAAATGGCCGGCCAACTCGCGTTGGCTTCGCTCCAGCAGACGGGTGCGGTCGCGCGAGGACATCGTGGACAAGCCGCTTAAAAATTCCCGGAAGCCACGCGGCAGGACGCCTTCAAAAAACCGCTCTTTTTCCGCGCTGGTGAGTTGGTCGAGAAACGTGGTGAAGCGGCCCTCCGCCTCCGGCTCGCGCAGGGCGCGTTTTTGTGTGAAGGGTAGGCGCTGGTAATCGGCGATCACTTTGTCCAGGACCTGCTGCCGGTCCCCGTGGTCGAACGGGCGGTCCGCGAGGTAATCCAGCAACCGCTCCGCCGTGGGGAGGCGCGTGGTCGTCCAGGCGCTCACCGCCCACACGAGCGACCACACCACCGCCAGCGCGGCCAAGGCTTGCCAAGTGGCGCGGTGTTTCATGGGTTCACGCGTTCCGCCCGTCTTTCCACCACATGCAGCGGAACGGGTGCTCATCGACGAGGTTGGCTTCCACGCCGCCGAGGCGGTCGGGCCAGTAAAATTGCACGCCGACGTAATGATAGACCGGCGCGATGACGGCTTCCTGCTGAATGAGGAGACGCTCCGCTTCCTGGAAAATCTCCAGGCGGCGCGCGCGATCCACTTCGTGGCCGGCGGCGGCGATGAGGCCGTCATACGCCGTGTTTTTCCATCCCGTGCGGTTGTTGCCGCTGTCGGAGAGGAAGATGTCGAGGAAGGTGTTGGGGTCGTTGTAATCGCCGACCCACGACGAGCGCACCACGTCGTAATTCATCTTCCGCATGGAATCGAGATACACTTTCCATTCCTGCTTTTGCGGCAGGATTTTCACGCCGAGGGCGTTTTCCCACTGGGTCTGGACTTCGATGGCGATGGCGAGGTCGGTATCCAGCAGCGGGTGGAGGTAGCGGACGAGGGGAAAATTCCGCCCGCCCGGAAAGCCGGCCTCGGCGAGCAGGCGGCGGGCTTCGGCGATGTCGTGCAGTGGCTCGGGGCGGGGCGGCTGATAACTGCCGCCGCAGCCGGGCGGAGTGAGGCTGTAGGCGGCGGGCTCGCCGGTGCGGGTGGCGCGCGTCACGATCCGCTCGCGGTCGATGGCCAGGCTGAAGGCGCGGCGCACGCGGGCGTCGGCGAAGGGGCTGGCGGGATCGGAGCAGTTGAAGCGCATGAAGCCGCTGCCCAGCATCGGCCCGACATGGAAATACGGCTGCCGGGACAGGCTCTCGATCAGCGTGGAAGGCACCCCGTTTTTATCCATCGCCAGATCGGCCGCGCCGGAGACGAAGTAATTCAGCGCCGTCACCGGGCTGCTGATGGTGCGCAGCTCCAGCGTGCGCATCTTCACGGCGTCCCGGTCCCAGTAGGTCGGGCTTTTTTCCAGCAGCAGGTGGTAGTTGAGCCGCCATTTCACCAGGCGATACGCGCCATTGCCCACCAGATGCTCCGGCTCCCAAGCGTCCTTGCCGGCGGCGCGCAGCGAGTCGAGATGCACCGGGCAGAGCGTGAACATGGCGCACAGGTCGGTGAAATAAGGCGCGGGGTTTTCCAAGTGGACGATGAGGGTCCGCGGCTCGGGCGTGCTCAGTCCGACCTGGGAAAAATCGGTCAGCGCACCCTCGCTGTAGGCCTTGGCGTTTTTCACCACGTGCAGCAGCGAGACGTAATCCGCGGCCGTCGCCGGGTTGAGCAGCCGCTCCCAGGACCGCAGGAAATCGGTGGCCGTGACCGGATCGCCATTGCTCCACACCGCGTCGGACCGGAGCCGGAAAGTGTAGGTCAATCCGTCGGCGGAAACCTCCGGCATCGCTTCCGCCACGCCGGGGATGGCCGTGCCGCTGGCATCCCAGCGCATCAACCCCTCGAACACCGCCGTGATCACCCGGCCGGAGGCTTGGTCGGACGCCTGGGTCGGATCGATCGACTCGGGCTCCGATTGATTGAGGAAAATGAGGTCGGCCCGTCCTTCCCCGCGGCCGCAGCCCGCGAGGGTCAAGGCGGCGGCGGGCGGCAGGGTCGCGAGCCATTGCCGCCGAGTCATGGCAAAAAGGCGTTAGTTGCCGGGAGTCGCGGGCGCGGGTTCAGGAGCGGTCGGGTCCGGGGCGGATTCCGGCGTGACGGGCGTTTCCGCCTCCGGGGCCGGCGCGGACTCCGCCGGAGCGTCGGGAGCCGGCGTTTCTTCTCCAGCCGGAGCAGGGGTTTCCTCGGCGGGTGTTTCCACTTCGGGGGCCGTCTCTCCCGCAGGCGCGGCCGGGGTCTCTCCTTCCGGGGGAGCGGGCGGCGCTTCGGTCGCGGCGGCTTTTTCCGCTTCGGCCCGCTCGGCTTCGGCGCCAGCGGTCAGGCTCTGGCCCAACCGTTCGGCTTTCTTGGTTTCATGCGCGTTGAGCAGCCCGAGAGTCAGACAGAGCAGGAAAAAAACCACGGCCAGATACACCGTGCCTTTTTGCAGCACATCCGTGGCGCGGGAGCCGAACATCTGGCTGGTCACATCCACGCCGAAGGTCGCCCCCAACCCTTCCTGGCGCGGCTTTTGCATCAGCACCAGCAGGACGAGAAAGAGCGAGACGAGCACGACCGCCACGAGCAAAATAATGTAAAGAGCCGACATAGGAAACGGCGACTCTAGCCCGGCCGGCCGTCACAAGCAAACAGAACGTGCGCGGCCAGCGCGGGTGGATAGGCCCCATAAACTCCATATGGCCTATTGCTTCGGCTTCGCGCCCGTCTCGCCGGCCGCCTCCCCCCGGAGCAACTTTTCCATCTCCCGGCGTTGCGCGGCCGTGAGCGTCTTGGTGAGAGCGGCGGCTTTTTTGCCGGCGAGATCTTTGATGTCTCCGGCGGCGGGGTTGTCTTTCGGCACGGTCGCTTTGGACACGGTTTGGTAAAGGGCGGCGGCGGTGGCGGGATCGGGCGCGCTCACGCCGCGTCCGGCTTCGAGCAGGGTGGCGAGCTTGAATTGCGCTTCGGCGGAACCTTGGTTGGCGGCCGCGCGGTAGGCGCGCACGGCGGCGGCGTCATCACGCAGGCCGGATTCGCCGCTTTCCAGCAAATCGCCGAGCATGATCTGCGCGGCGGTCCAGCCATTGCGCGCCGCGCGGTCGAACCACGCCTGCGCCGCCACGGGATCGACCGGCAGCCCCTTGCCGGCGCGGTAGCGCAGCGCCAACTCGTGCTGGGAGGGCGCGAAATTGCCGAACGCCGCTTTGCGGATCCACTCGAGCGCGCTGGCGTCGCTGGCTTCGACCCCGCGGCCTTGGGCGAGCATCAACGCGTAGTTGAACATGCAGACCGGCACGCCCGCTTGCGCGCCCTGATGATACCACTCCGCGGCTTGGGCCTCGTCCTTGGCCGTGCCGAGGCCGTTTTCGTGGAAGAACCCGAGCTTGTTGAAACCCAATGGCTCCCGGCCCTCGCCTTCCACCGACCGCTGGAAATAGGCCAGCGCTTTCGCCTCATCTTTCTTCACGCCCTGGCCGGTTTCGTAAGCGACGCCGAGGGTGAAGAGCGCGTGGCCGGAGCCGAGGCCGCCGGCCTTTTCCAGCAAACCGATGGCCTTGGCTTCATCTTTGGCCACGCCCTGGCCCTGCGCGTATTTGGTGGTGAGCCGCAGCAAGGCCGGCACGTAATCGGCGTCCGCCGCGCGCTCCAGGGCGGCGAGCGCCTTGGCGGCGTCGCGCTGTCCCTCGGGCGCGTTTTCGTAGCCCAATCCGAGTTGGTAAACACCTTCCAGGTAGCCTTTGTCGGCGGCCTTTTGCAGCCATGAGAGCGCGCTTTCCCAATCCGGCTTCTCCTTAATCACGCCATCGGCGAACAATCGCCCGAGCACCGTCATCGCCGCCGGCCATTCCGCACGGGCGGAGCGCTCGATCCAGGAGGCCCCGCTGCCGGACTTGCCCTCCGTTTGCAGAAGAAGCTGTCCGTATTGCAACATGGCGGGCGCGTAGTTTTTCTCCGCCGCGCGTTTGAGCCACGACGCGGCGGCCTTGACATCGACCGGCCCGGCCGTGCCTTCCAGCAGCATCGTGCCGTAGGCGGTCATCGCGGCCGTATCACCGGCCTCGGCCTGTTGCTTGAACGCCGCCGCCGCGCCCGCGTAATCGCCACGCTCGTAGAGTTTCACGGCCGCGTCGGTTTTGGGATCAAGCTCACTCCCGCTTTCCGGCAGCAGCACGAACGCTGCGGGCAACGACACCACGCCCAGCCAAAGGCTCGCGGCGATAGAGAAAAACTGGAGTTTCATGAGCAGATGACGGGATGAAAAGGCCGCAGGATGCCGCAGCGTGGCGCGCGCGCAATGGGCGGATTGGGCAGGGGATCGGGCCGCCTGCCCGCGAGATCCTCGTCCATCCTTTCCGGGTTTCCCCGTCAACGCGGCACTGGCACGCGCGGAAATCGTGCCTAGATTAACCGCAATGTCAGACCGCCACGCCAGTTCGCTCACGCTGCTGGGGCGCTCGGAGACCCGTCTGCCGGGGGAACCCTCGGCGTCCATCCTGGAAACGTTCCCGAACCGCCACCCGCATCGCGATTACACCATCACGCTCGATTGCCCCGAATTCAGCTCGCTCTGTCCGGTCACCGGGCAACCCGACTCCGCGCACCTGCAGATCGTCTATGTGCCGGACGCCGTGTGCGTGGAAACCAAGTCGCTGAAATTTTACCTCGCCTCCTTCCGCAACCAGGCCGCGTTCAACGAAGACATCGTCAACCGCGTGCTCGACGACCTGGTCGCGGCCTGCGCGCCCCGGCGCGCGCGGGTGAGCGGCCGCTTCGCCCCGCGCGGCGGCATCCGCCTCACCGCCGAAGCGAGCTTTCCCGACCCCGCCACCTTTTAGTTTTTTTGAAATGAAACGACCGAAAGTCATCGTGCTGGTGAGCGGGGGGATCGATTCCGTCACCGCCCTGTATGAGTCGATGCCGATCCACGACGTGGCAGGCGCCGTGAGTTTCGACTACGGCTCGAAGCACAATTCGCGCGAGATTCCGCTGGCCATCTGGCACTGCAACAAGCTCGGGGTGCCGCACCGGACGATCCGGCTGCCGTTCATCAACGAACTCTTCGCCTCCGACCTGCTGCGCTCCGGCGGCAGCGTGCCCGACGGCCATTACGAGGAGGAAACAATGAAACGCACGGTGGTGCCCTTCCGCAACGGCATCATGCTCGCCATCGCCGCGGGCTATGCGGAAAGCTCCGGCGCGGACGGCCTCGTCATCGCCGCGCACACCGGCGACCACGCGATCTATCCGGACTGCCGCGAGTCGTTCATGCAAGCGATGGGCGACGCCATCCGGCACGGCACCTATGCGCAACTGGACGTGCTGCGGCCGTTCATCGACTGGGACAAGGCGCAAATCATCCGGCGCGGGCAGGAATTGAAAGTGGACTACGCGCGCACCTGGTCGTGCTACAAAGGCGGCGACCGGCATTGCGGCACCTGCGGCACCTGCGTGGAGCGACGGGAAGCCTTCCTGCTCGCGGGCGTGAAAGATCCCACCGACTACCTTTCGCACGATCCCCTCCCCTCCAAACCGCCCGCCCAGGCCGCGGCGTGACAGCCTCCTTCCGGGAGATGATCGAAATGAGCAAAACGCGGCGGAGAAAGGTCGATCCGGTGGAGACGGCCGCCGGTGCGAGAACCCCGGAGGAGTTCCCCGTGAATAGCCGGGGGTCGGAGCGAAGCGCAGACCCCCGGATTTCCGATCCCCACCGCGACAACCCCGGGGGGGTTGCCCGATGCGCACGGCGCGCGCCTTTCACGCCGGGCGCCATTCTCCCCGCTTCGTCTTCTCCGCATTGGCCAACCCCTCCGGGGTTGTCGTTGACGCGGCGGTTCAACCGGGGGTTTCGTGCCTCAACCCCCGGCTATTCACGGAGAACCCCTCCGGGGTTCGCTCTTTTCGCGGGGTCGCCCGCTCATCAAGACGTTCCGCTCCATGCGCATCGCTGAAATTTTCCACTCCGTGCAGGGAGAGGGCCTGTTGACAGGCGTGCCGTCGGTCTTCATCCGCACCTCCGGCTGCAACCTGCGCTGCGTCTGGTGCGACACGCCCTATGCCTCGTGGGAACCCGAAGGCGACGAGATGAGCGAAGACGCCATTCTCGCCGCCGTGGAACGCTACGGCTCGCGACACGTCGTCGTCACCG
>CAZQUC010000202.1:0-7828 GCA_964596095.1 uncultured Enterobacteriaceae bacterium | reverse complement strand
CTGAAATCGCCTATCAACTCAGATCCCTCCTCCCAGGCGGCGGGGGCATCACCGAGTGCCCGATTTCGACCTCCGAAGGCGTCAAAGGTTGCGACGTCGTGTGGATTTCCCACGAGCGCCACAACCCTTAACGCCAGCTGTCCTGCCTGACCCAGGCGCCGGAGATCTGCGTCGAAGTCCTCTCCCCTTCGAACTCGAAAGCGGAAATCGCCGAAAAGAAACGCCTGTATTTCGAAGCCGGCGCCGACGAAGTCTGGCTCTGCGCCCAAGACGGCCGGATGAGTTTTTTCCGGAAGGAAAATCCGGACGCCGCCACCGTTTCCGCCCAATGCCCGGACTTTCCACGGCGGGTGGAGATCGTGTGAACGCGGACGCTGGAAAGAAAATGAACCGGCAAGCTTACGGCCTAAAGAATACACAAATTGTTTATTTACAATTAATTGAGAAAATTAAGAATCTCGGTTTATTCTTTTTTATTCTTTTTTATTCTTTTGCGCCAGCACCCATTGAGATGCTTTTTTAGATCCCATATTCACAATACTCCCCTCTTTCCGCATAGCGGTGAGCAGGTTGCCGATCTTCGTTAATTTTTGTTTTACATCCAATGAGTTGCTGAGTTTTTCGATAAGAAAACCATCGATTTCCGACCGACTGGCTTGGTCAAATTTGTCAAGATAATCGAGCACCAGCTTTCTGTAGAAAGCGTCATCTAAAGCCCGGGTCTTGATATAGGCGGCTTTGGTGTCGGCGACATTCGCAACGGCTGCTGAAACATGGAAGTTCGGTTTCCGACCTTCGATGAGTTTCGCCCGCTTCAGCCGCCGGGCGACTTCCTCGTCGATGGGAAGCCGTTTCTGAACCCGATCCAGAGCGATCACATCCGTCAGCGGGAGGTCGGACTTCTGGATCAGCAGGCGACTGTAGGCAGGGTCCACAATACGTCCGGGCAAGATCATTTTCATTACCCCGGATTCAGAAAGATCGAAGTCGGGCAGAGGAAAAAACCTCCGGGCTTGGCCGAGCACCATTTCGTGAATCCCATAGCCCATGGTATCGATCATGTTTAATTCAACCATCGCTTGGGCGAGGAATGGATTGCGATAGCGACGGGGCGTCTTCTGACCCGTCACATAATCGGCGGGTTCCCCTTCAAAAAATGCTCCGGCATTCTCAAAAATCAGGGCATCTGGTGTCTCAATCACCAGAATTCGCTCGCAGCGGGTATAATCCTGATGAGCTATGCAGTTGTGCAGAGCTTCGAGCACGATCTTTTGCTCGTATTTGGACAACTCGACAGCCACGAGATCGTCTTCCGGCAGGAAGCGAAATTGAACGTTGCGGATTTTTTGATAAAGAGCACTGGTCTGGAGCAAAAACGGAGGGCCGAAGTGCTCATAGGCCTTTTCCGGCCCTTCAAGCCTCCATGTCATCTGGGCGGGATGGGGAGAAAGGAGATGGGACGACTCCGCCTTTCCGAGCAAGAGTAATGCCGTGCGGGTGATTTTGCCTTCGATGGTGGCTTTGGCTCGATCCAGAAAAGTAGCATCGGGCCAGGCCTGCACCTCTCGATCGGAGAATCGGTTGGCATATTTATGGGAAAAATTCTTCCGGGCGCGGCCGATAGCCGCCGGGTCAAGATGCTTCAAGGTGGCTTCCGCCACAATCCGCGCGCTCCAGTCGGTGGCCTTTGTCTGGTTCCGGATGGCGTCCTGTTTATCGAGCCCGAGGGAAATCAAGCTTTCTCCGGCTCGGGCGTAATAATGCCCTTTCCAGGCAATTGGAATGCCCATCGGGGCGGCGGGAATCTGAAACAGAATAACCCGACCTTGCGGCGTCTCCAGCACATGGATGTCTTGAAACGTAACGCCCGGCTCCGTATCTCTAACGATCTGATGCTTCAGTCCGTTCAGCCGTTCCTTTGCGCTCCGATAATCACTACCGACGATCTCTCGGGACATGTTGTGAACCCCGAAAATGAGCCATGCATTGTCAAGCCCCCGAAGATTCGCCTCGTTGGCCAGAGCGGAAAAATACTTCCCGATATCTGATGTCGAATAGGAGTCGCCCACATTTTTGAATTCCACGACCTCGCCCTCCCATTCGGCAATGAGTTGCTTCAACAAGTCGTAAAGTTCTTCAGAATTATTCATCTTTACACATTATCAATTCTATTCATAGAAATTACAAATATATGAATATCAACGGAATTCCCCGCCGCGATCGACATCAAAATCTGACTCACGGCCGCGTCATCCGCTCGGCGACGACCCACTTGTCGAACTGCTCCGCGGTGAGGTGGCCGCTTTTGATCGCGGCCTCGCGGAGGGTGAGGCCTTCCTTGTGGCCGAGTTTGGCGATGGCGGCGGCCTTGTCGTAGCCGATGTGCTGGTTGAGCGCGGTCACGAGCATGAGGCTGTTATTCACATAGCCTTCGACGGTGGCGCGGTTAACGGTGAGGCCGTCGAGACAGTAGTCGGCGAAGCTGCGCAGGGTGCCGGTGAGGAGGTCCACGCTGTGGAGGAAATTGTGGATCATCACGGGGTTGAAGACGTTCAACTCGAAGTTCCCCTGGCTGGCGGCGAAGCCGATGGCGGCGTCGTTGCCCATCACTTGCACGGCGACCATGGTCATGGCTTCGCTTTGCGTGGGGTTGACCTTGCCGGGCATGATGGATGAGCCGGGTTCGTTCTCGGGCAGCGAGAGTTCGCCGAGGCCACAGCGCGGGCCGGAGCCGAGCCAGCGGATGTCGTTGGCGATTTTCATCAAGCTGGCGGCGAGCGTTTTGAGCGCGCCGCTGGCATAGACGAATTCGTCGTGCGCGCTGAGGGCGGCGAATTTGTTGGGATGGCTTTGGAACGGCAGGCCGGTCAGTTCGGCGATGGCGGCGGCGGCGCGCTCGGCGAATTCGGGGTGCGAATTCAGCCCGGTGCCGACGGCGGTGCCGCCGATGGCGAGGTCGCGCAGGCCGACGAGCGTTTCCTCAAGGCGCACGTGGTCGCGGTCGATGAGGCTGACGTAGCCGCCGAATTCCTGCCCGAAGGTGACGGGCGTGGCGTCCTGCAAATGGGTGCGGCCGACTTTGACGATGTCGTTGAACTCGACGCGTTTTTTCTCCAGCGCGTCGCGGAAATACGTCACGGCGGGGAGCAGGCGGTGGGTCACTTCTTCGACGGCGGCGATGTGCATGGCGGTCGGGAAGGTGTCGTTGCTCGACTGGCTCATATTGACGTGGTCGTTGGGATGGACCGGCGTCTTGCTGCCGAGCACGCCGCCCGCGATCTCGATGGCGCGGTTGGAGATGACCTCGTTGGAATTCATGTTGCTCTGCGTGCCGGAGCCGGTCTGCCAGATGCGGAGCGGGAAATGGGCGTCGAGCTTGCCCGCGATGACCTCGTCGGCGGCGGCGGTAATGAGGTCGCGCTTGTCGGCGGGGAGTTTGCCGAGGTCGGCATTAACCAACGCGCAGGCTTTCTTGAGCACGCCCATCGCGCGGATGACGGCGCGGGGCATGGTGTCTTTGCCGATGGCAAAATACTTCAGCGAGCGTTGGGTCTGGGCGCCCCAGTATTTGTCCTGGGCCACCTCGACGGGGCCCATGGTGTCGGTTTCGGTGCGGGTCGGAACGGGTGCGTTGCTCATGAGGGTCGCCACGATGGACGGCCTGCCCGCAGGGTCAACTTTGTGGCGACCGGTGGCGCTATTCCTTCGTCCAGAAGTCGATCACGAAGGGTTTTTCGAGGACGGGTTTGAGCACTTCCACGAATTTCTTGTGCTCGGGATGCGGTAGGTAAATCTCACGGTCTTGCTCCGACTTGAAGGTGACGATGAAGCAATGCGTGAAGCCGTCGGCGAGTTTTTCCGGGCTGTTGTCGGTGCCCCATTCCAACGCGGCGATCTGCGGGATCTTGCCTTTCAGCGCGACGAACGCTTTCTCCACGGCCTCGATCTGCTCGGGCTTGGCGTCGGGCTTGAATTTGAAAATCACGACGTGGCGGAGGACCGGTTCGGCGGCGGCGGACATGGTGAGGACGGCGGTGAGAAGCAGTGCGGAGAACAGTTTCATCCCGCCACGAAAGGCGGGGGAGGGGATTTGTCATGTGGGGTTTGCGGAAAGGACGCCGCATCGACGGGGACGGCTCCCAGTATCGGGCCGGGATGATGTGACCGACTTCGCAGCCCTGGGAACCGGCATTGACTTGCGCTACTACGGCTCGTTGGTCAGCCGGAAGAACCGGACGGGGGTATCCTCCGTGAGGGTGAGGGTCACGCTGTTGTTGGCGACGCCGGGCACCGGCTGCCAGGACCCCGTGGCCAAAGTGGTGGTGGAGACAAGAGTGAAGCCGGTGACGGTGATGGGCCAGGAAAGCGTGAGCACGTTCCCGGCGCGGGCGAGGCTGAGTTCCGGCACGGCGGTGGGCGGAGTCGCGGCACCGAGGGACAGGGGCGTGGTGAAATCGACCCAGGCGACGTAAAAGTCGGCATCCTGCAAGGCGAAATCCTCGGGGTGGCCCGGCGAGCTGAAGGCGAGGATTTTGCGGGACTGGATGAGGAGCGTGCCTTGGGCGGTGGGTTCGTAGGTGAAGGTCACGTCATCGACGATGTCCGGGCTGCCGGGCCGCCAGCCCACGGGTTGCAGGATGAGCATGCCATGGGCGCTGGTTTTGCCAGGGAGGCTCAGTTCGTAAGTGCCCGCGGCGGCGCGCGTGATCGTGAATTCGCCCGCCGCTTTGATCTTGGCGCCGGTGGCGCCCGCGATGTGGCCGCCGATGAGGTTGTTGGCGGTGTAGGGCACGAAGAGGAACGAAAATTCGCTTTGCTCCGGCGCGGCGTAGCCGTCGGGGTCATCGACCTTTTCCGCCACGCCGCGGAGGGCCACCGCCCAGCCGTCGCCTTCGGGCAGGAGCGCGCCATTGGCCTGCAGGCCGCGGATGAGGCCGCTGTCGTCGTTCGGCGTCAGGAACAACATGCCATCGGCGGCAGCCACGTCGGGAAAGCGCAGGTGCGCCAGCCCGCCGAGGCCGAAGCCCGTATCCTGCCAGGTGACCAGCGCCTCCGCGGAGTCGGCTGAAATGGAAAAAGCGCCGGCGGTGGCCGCCGCGCTGTGGGCCGCCGGGCGATCCCAGAATGCGGTCACCCCACCGTCATCGACGGGTTCCGAGATGTAGCCGGCTTTCCATCCTCCGGCATAGGGAAACCAGGCGACGGAGATGTCGAAGACGGCGCGTTGGAAGCCATCGGGGTTGATGTCCGGGCTGGGATGCTCCGCGGTGTCGCCGAGCTTGGCCATCCGGGTGTAGAACGGGCCGTTGCTCATCCGCGCGCTGTCCATGTCGAAATACCGCGCGCTGGAGAAATCGACGGCTTGATAGACCAGGGGATAAAACGGCGCCGCGCCGTCGTTCCATTGCACCGGGCCGTTGACGCGCGCGGTGGGGATCAGCACGCCGTAGCGGGGCGAAGGATGCCAGGCCTGGGCCGCGGGGCTGTTCTCGCCGGGATTGCGCGAGCGCGAAGGATTGTCATACCCGCCGAGGTTGGCCTGCGCGGCCGTCCTATTGCGGGGGCTGAGGCCGAAGTCGAGCGCGCCCGCCCCGTAGCGCATCATGCTGAACGGGATGGGGCCTTCCTCGCCGTCGATGCTGACGAGCATGTCGCGGGCGATGGCGTCGAAGCCGCCGGTGTTCCAGAGAATGGGGCCGCTCTCGGTCTTGGCCGCGTTCCAGCCGATGCCGTTCTCCGGGAGCGAGAGGCGCCAGTTCACGCCGGTCACGGAAGTATCGGGATAGGGTCCGGGTTGTTGTCCTCCTGCCGGAGGCTGCGGCGGCCACGGGGTGTCGCGGTAATCGCGATAAGTGGCCCGCACACGCAGGTTCTCATCCTCGTCGCCGCCGATGTGGGCGACCGTGGCCAGGCCGACGTAGAGCGTTTCCGGAAACGCCTCGTCGTCCATGCTGTATTCGCCCAGCGCCAGCCAGTTCACGCCGTCCTGGCTGCACATCGTTTCAAACAGATTGCCGGTCCGGCGGATGCGCAGATAAATGGGGATGAGGTCCGAGCCGTCGGTGGGTTGGAATGTCCCCGGCCACGGCCCGCCCCCATATTGACGGTAGTCCGGCGCATTGAGAGGGGGATCATGCGTCGGGCCGTCCGCGAGGGGACGGGCGATGGTTTCGATGTAATTGGCGCCGTCCACCGGCGTGGCGTTGACCTGCACGTTGGGGCTGCCCGGTTCGAGCGACGTCCGCACGTGCAGCGCCCCTTTGGCGGACTGTTGCGCGCCGCCCGGGTCATCCACCGACAACTCGATCACCCGCACCTGGACATCGAAATCGCCCGTCCGTTGCTCGTGGAGATAGGTGAAGGAATCGCTGGTCTCATACGTGTCGCCGCCCCCGGCCGTCACCGTCACGGCGCCATCCGCATGGGTCACGACTTCTCCGGGCACCGGAGTATCCACATCCGCCAGCACCAGGTCGGCCAGTTCCGCATTCCCCCGGCTCCACGGCACCCAACTCAAACTGCATACGACAAAGGACCACAGGAATGGGCGGGGCATCGATCTCATGATGGTTTTATTTTGGGTAATGAGTTTTTACAGGAGGAGTTAGGATCTATCGGAGCCAGCATAGCACTGGCCGGCTACATTTATGCCATGGCAACCCTTCCCGCAACCTCCATCGCGGCAGCGATTTTGTCACCAGGCGCGAGGGACCGTGCCGTTACTTCCGCGATTCCTCCAGGACGCTCTCAAGATACGCGCGGTATTCGGGATTGCGCGCGGCGGCGATCAGGCGCTGGAATTGGGTTTCGTTGATATAGCCGCGGTGGAAGGCGATTTCCTCCAAGCAGGCGATTTTCTGATTCTGCCGGCGCTCGATGGTGGCGATGTAATTGCCGGCTTCGAGCAGGCTGGCGGGGGTGCCGGTGTCGAGCCAGGCGATGCCGCGGCCGAGTTGCTCGACACGCAGCCGGCCGTCGCGGAGATAGCTGCGATGGAGATCGGTGATCTCCAGCTCGCCGCGCGCGCTGGGCCGCAGGGCTTGAGCGCGTTCGACGACGGTGCCGTCATAGACATACAGTCCCGTCACGGCGTAGTGACTGCGGGGGTGCGCGGGTTTTTCCTCCAGGCCGAGCACCCGCCCCTCGCGGTCGAATTCCACCACACCGAAGCGCTCGGGATCGCGCACGTGGTAACCGAAAATGGTCGCGCCCTCCGTTTGCCGCAGCGCGGCGCGGAAGAAGTCGAGCTTCCCGTAAAAAATATTGTCGCCGAGGATGAGCGTCGCCCCCGCGCCGGCGAGGAAATTTTCGCCGATGAGGAAGGCTTGGGCGAGGCCTCCGGGTTCGGGTTGCACGGCGTAGGACAGTGACAACCCGAGCGCGGAGCCGTCGCCCAGCAGCCGCGCGAAGGCCGGCGCGTCGTCCGGCGTGGTGATGAGGAGCATCTCCCGCACGCCCCCCAGCATGAGCGTCGAGATCGGGTAATAAATCATCGGCTTGTCGTAGAGAGGCAGCAGTTGCTTGCAGGCGACGCGGGTGAGCGGGTCCAGCCGCGTGCCCGTGCCGCCCGCGAGGATGATGCCTTTGGTGACGTGGCTCATGCGTCGCGAGAGTAGGCGCGGCCCGGCGAAATGCGAACCGCTTGATGAGCCTTCCGGCCGCGACCAGGCCGGCTGCCGAGTCCTTGCCTGCTTCCGATTCGGCCGCCCTGCAGTGTCGATTTCCCAACTTTACCCAGCCGGAGGGATGGCTAGGGTCGCGCCGCGCCATCTCGGGCAAGGGCCGGTGGCCCGCGTTTTTTGGATATGTCTCACGCTGCTTCCGACGG
>CAZQUC010000201.1:0-7843 GCA_964596095.1 uncultured Enterobacteriaceae bacterium | reverse complement strand
CCCCGTGTGGATCGCCGATTACGTCATGATGGGTTACGGCACCGGCGCCATCATGGCCGTGCCGGCGCATGACGAACGGGATTTTGAGTTCGCCACGCAATTCGGTCTACCGATCAGGCAAGTGGTATTTCCGTTGAGCGGGGATACCACCATTGATGAATCTTTGAAGCAAGGGAGCATTCCTCAACACCAAGAAGACGGGTATGTTTGTTGCCAAACGATTGTCGAGACAAAAGAAGATAGCTCGAAAGCGGTAACTTTTTTCACGGTGAACAACGCCTTCACCGAAACCGGAATCGCCGTCAATTCTTCCTTCCTCAACGGCCTGCCCACTGCCGAGGCGAAGCAGAAGATCACCGCGTGGCTGGAGGAGAAGGGTCTCGGCAAGAAGACGGTGAACTACAAACTGCGCGACTGGCTGTTCGCGCGCCAGCGTTACTGGGGCGAGCCGTTTCCCATCGTGTGGGAAAACGGCAAGCACCGCGCGGTGCCTGAAAGCGAGCTGCCGGTGCTGCCGCCGGAGTTGGAGGACTTCAAACCCACCGGCACACCGGAGCCGCCGTTGAGCAAGGCGACCGAATGGGTGCGCTACTCCGAAACCGCCACGCGCGAACTCAACACCATGCCCCAATGGGCCGGGAGTTGCTGGTATTACCTGCGTTATTGCGATAACAAAAACACGGAACGCTTCATCAGCCGCGAGGCGGAGGCGTATTGGATGGGGCGCAACGGCAACCCCGGCGGCGTCGATCTCTACGTGGGCGGCACCGAGCATGCCGTGCTGCACCTGCTCTACGCGCGCTTCTGGCACAAGGTGCTTTTCGATCTCGGCCATCTCAGCACGCCCGAGCCGTTTCAGAAGCTCGTCAATCAGGGGCTGATCCTCGGCGAGAACGGCGCGAAGATGTCGAAATCGCTCGGCAACGTGGTCAACCCCGACACCGTAGTCGCGGACTTCGGCGCGGACTCGCTGCGGCTCTTTGAAATGTTCATGGGGCCGTTGGAGCAGGTGAAGCCGTGGAGCACCAAGGGCGTCGAGGGCGTGCATCGCTTCCTCGCCCGCGTGTGGCGGCTGGTGATGGCGGAGAACCAGGAAGGCGCGTGGGAGCTTTCACCCAAGCTCGGCGCGGCCGACGACCTGCCGGGCAGCGCGCGCAAGGTGCTGCACGAGACGATCAAGAAAGTGACGCAGGACATCGACGCGCTCAGCTTCAACACCGCCATCGCGCAAATGATGGTGCTGACCAACGAGCTGACGTCGCTGGAAACCCGTCCCGCCACGGCGGTGGCGACGTTGCTGCATGTGCTCAATCCCTTCGCGCCGCACCTCACCGAGGAGCTTTACGAAACTCTCCAGGCCGCCTTCCCCGCGCTGCCCACCGGCCAGCTCTCCCGGCTCCCGTGGCCGCAATGGGACGAAGCCGCGCTCGTCGTCAGCGAGGTCAACGTCGTGGTGCAGGTCAATGGCAAGCTGCGCGACAAGCTCGTCTTGCCCGCGGTCGCCGACCAAGCCGCGCATGAAACCGCCGCCCTCGCCAGCCTGAAAATCCAGGAGCACCTCGCCGGCAAGACCGTGCGCAAGATCATCGTCGTGCCCAAGAAGCTCGTGAATATCGTGGCGAACTAAACGTAGCGGGAGCGTCCCGCCCACCGCCAGCACGACTCCCCCGCAAAGCCAGCGCACCCTTTTCGCACCCGCCTTCACCTCGCGCCCATCGTCGCCGGGTGCGGAGACTCGCCGCTCTCTCGCCACGCGCGGGTGGCTCGGGTCGCGCCCTCCCGCGGTGGGCGGGGCGCCCCCGCTACTCCCGCCACACGAACAAGCGCCAGAACACCTGCTTCGTCGCGGGCGGCAATGGCACGCGAGCTTCCCATTCCGTGCCCCCATCGAGGTCGGCGGTGGCGCGCACCGTGGCGTAAACATCGCCGCGGCCGTTGCCATTCCATTCCACGAGATCGGTGGACCATTGGGGCGTGGCGCGCACGCCGAGTTCGTCGGCGCCCTGCCGCCAGCGGAACCAATATTCGCCGGTGGCGGCCTCATAGCCGAGGCCACGCATCACCGCGCCCTCGCCGCCGCTTGGCCCGACGAGCGGATCGAGACCGGCGAACGCTTCGAGCAAGTTGATGACGCCGTCCTTGTCGGGATCGGCTTCGTCGCCCCAAACGGTCGCTTCGAGCGCGGGGTTGTTGACGCTGTTGTTGGTGAAGTGCCGCCGCCGCCAGGTGTCATAATCGGAGCCGGCAAGTTGATAAACGCGGATGTCATTGGCGCCGCCGGCGATGATGGTGCGATGGCTGATGGCGACGGAATTGTGACCGGGATGATCGATGGCCGTCTCCAGCCCCCATGCGCCGCCGTTGCCGACATTGCGCCCGAAGACGAAGAAGCGGCTGCCGCTGCCGTCCTCCCAGTTGGAGTTCGACGCGACGATGGTGCCGCCGGAGATGTCCTGCACCGCGCCGGCCTCGTTGGTCCCGGCAGGGAAATCGAGCAGGCGCGTGGCGAGTTGGAAGAGCGGCGGATCGGGATCGAGCCGGCTCGCCACATTGACCACCCCCACGCCCCACGGCACGGAGCCGTCCTTCACGCTGCCCGCGACGAGCCAGCCGCCGTCGAGGGCCACATGACTGTCCCCCCAGAGCCGTCCACCGGACACCGGGCTGCCAAGGATCTCGACCTGCCCCCACGCATTGGCCCCGCCGGTGTTGCGGCGATGGAGATACACCCGTCCGCGATTGGTGTTATAGTTCGGCGCGCCGATGGCGGCGAGATCATGGTCAAGCGCGACGCTGGAGCCGAAGCGCTCGCCGGTCACGGGGGTCGCGGGCAGGAAGCGCTTGAGGAATTGCCACTGCGGGGCGGCGGCCTGGTTGCGCTCGTAAAGATAGGCCGCGCCGGTGTTGGCCTGGTTGGCGCTGAGATCGTAACCGGCCGCGCCGATGAGCAGGCGGTCGCCCTCCAGCGCGACATCGGAGCCGAAGCGCTCATTGTTTTGCCCGCCCGGAATCCGCAGGATGCGAGCCCAGCCGTTGCGGTCAGGCGTGTTCTGCTCGTAGAGATAGACCGCGCCGTTGAACTGTAATCCCAGCGAACTGGCGGACGACGCGGTCACAGCGAGGAAGCGTCCGCTGAGGGAGAACCGGCCGGGAAAACCGGAAGCCTCCGAGCCCGACTCGCTGATTTTTTTGACGACTCCCCATTGATCCGCCCCGCCCCGATTGCGCTCGAGGATGAACACGGACGGATCGTCGAGGGTGAAATAGTAACCGACGGCGGCGCGATCGGCTTCGAGGTCCACGACATGCGCCTGGTTCCCATTGAAGCTGGTGGGATCGGGCACCGTGCGCGAGAGCGCCCAGCGGTCGTCCTGGCGGGAAAAGACATCGGCATGTCCGGAAGCCGCTCCGACCGTGCGGGCCTCCGAGCTGGTGAGCACGAGCTGGCGGCCCCACATGGCAAGGCGGGCGGGCTGCACCCCACGCGCGGGGGTATCCACATGGCGGACCTCGGCGGAGGCCACGATCCCCTCCAGACCGAAGGCCGCCGCGCCGCCGCGATTGCGCCCGAACGACAACGCCACGGGCGAATTGAGACCGACATTTTCCCGCCACGCCCCCGCCGCGGCGAGCGTGCCGTCCTGCAGGGCCACGTCCGCACCCAAGTCCTGCACCGGCAGCTCGCCCGCCGAGACCACGGCGACCCGACCCCACGTTACGGTGCTGGCGCCGACGGCGCGCTCATGCACATGCACGCGGCCTTTGTTTCCATTCTCGCCCGGCGCGCCGACGGCGAGCTGCGTGCCTTGAATGGCGACGCGGTGGCCGAAGCGCCCGACGGCTTCGCCGAAGGGAGTGTTGACAAGCTGCGTGATGGGCAGGCGCGCTTTCAGCCCCCAGAAATTGGTGATGCCGTCCTGCACTTCATACACATAAGCCCGGCCCGCCGCCGTGACCGGCTGGAGTTGGAAATTCACCAACCGCCGGCCTTCCGCCAACGGCGCGCCGACGACGAGGAAAGAGCCGGACAACGCGACGGAGTAGCCGAAATTATCGCCATCGGCTTCGCTCGCCTCGGCCGGATTTTCCACCGTGACCGCCGCGCCCCAGGTATCCACGCCGTTGCGGTTGCGCAGGTGCATGTAAACGCGGCCGCCGCCGGTGGCATAGGGATAGCCGACGGCCAGCCAGTTTTCATCCAACGCCAGGGCATGCCCGTAATTGGCGGGCTGATTCGCCCCCACGGGCGCGAGCCGGCGCACCTCATCCCAGTCGTAGCTGTCGTCGCCGTGTTGGCGGAAGAGATAGACTTCGCCGGGGCGGTTGACGAGCAGGCGCGGGCTGTCGCGTCCGGGCGCGCCCACCGCCAGCAGGTCGCCGCACAAAGCCACGCTGGCTCCGAAGCGGTCGCCCGCCTGCGTCAGCGAGCCGCCTTCGATTTTGCGCTGCAAAGTCCACAGGTCGTTGCCGCGCGTGAAAATGAAGACCGCGCCCGCATTGGGCCCGCCCTGCACGATATTGTGATACCCCGGCGCGCCGACCGCCAGCAGGTCGCCCTCCATCGCGACCGCGGCGCCGAATTCCATGCCCGCCGCCAATTCCGCCGCGCCCGGCGAGGCCACGCGCGTCCACCAGCCGGTGAGCCGCTCGATGAGGAGCGCGCGACCGGAATTCTGCACTCCGCCCGCCGCGTTGAAACTGGGATTGCCCAACAGCACCGTCTCGCCCGAGGCCGCCACCATTTGGAAATTGTCGGCGGCCGGCAGGGCATCGCCCGCGTCGGTGAACGTCGCCACATGCGGGAAGGTCGGGACCGCGCCGGGGTTACGGGCGAACAAATAACAAGCGGGCGCGTCGGAGGAGGCCGTGCTTTTCAACGCGCTGAGAGCCAGCGTCGCGCCCTCCAGCGCTACGGAGCGACCGAACTGGCCGCCCTCCACCGCCGTGGGCGCGGTGAGCGTCGCCGCCAGACCCCATTGGCCCGCGCCGCCTTGATCGCGGCGATAGACATAAACGGAGCCCGCTCCCTGCGTCACGCCGACATTGCGCAGCGGCGCGCCCGCCAGCAAGAGATCGCCTTCCAAGGCCAGGCTGTTGCCGAAGCCGGTATTGGCGGCGGGCGCGGCGATGGTTTTTTCCACGCCCCACGCCTCCGCGCCGCCCAGATCACGGCGGCGGATCTCCACCTGCGTCGTGCCATCGGACAACAACGTCGCGACCGCCAGCCGGCCACCGCCGCCCAGCGCCACGGCGGGACGAAACGACACCGATCCTGACGCGCCGAGTTTTTTCACCCGGCCCCAGGCATTGACGCCGCCCGCGTCGCGTCCGTAGAAATAAAGCGCTCGCTCGTCCGCCGAAACCACGACCGCCGTGTCCCCTTCGATCGCCAGCCCGGTCACGAATCCCTGCGGCTGTTGATCGGCCTGCCACGTGGCCCGCAGCCCCCATTGGTCGGGGCCGCCGGCGTCCCGTTGATGGCAATACACGCGCCCGGTGTCCGTGCCGTTCTCCGACGCCTGGATGAGCAACGTGTCGCCGCTGAGCGCGATCCGGCCCGCGAAAAAGATCCCGTTGCCCGGTGCGGCCAGCGATTTCATCCAGGCCCAGCCGGTCGCGCGTTTTTCAAAAAGATGCACCACGCCACTTCCTGCGCCCGGCGCGCACAGCGCCGCCACGTGGCCGCTGAGCGCGACGCTGTGCCCCGCCCGTTGACCCGCGACCGGTGAGGGCGGCGCGAGCATGCCATTCGTCCGCGTGATGAGCGGATCGATGGTAACGGGAAACACCGCGTCCGTTGTCTCCACGCACAAGGCGAGCGCCTGGGCCTCCGACTCCGCCACGTCCATCTCCATCCACGCGGCCAGCCGCCGGCCCCGCGCGTCGTAGGCGAGCAGGTTTTCATATCGCAAGGCGATCTCGCCCGAGTCCTCGCGGAATAACGCCGAACGCCTGTCCGCGGAGAGTTCCTGGGTCAGCGTGGTTTTCACCCGCAAGGGCAGCCGCAGCCTGTCCCCCGCCCCGCTTGGCCGCGAAATCGTGAACCCGTGCTCGATGCCTTCCGCGCGATGATGGAACCATTCCTCCACGCCCGGCCCGCGTTGATACGTCACCGTCGTCCGGCCATCGCCCACCGGCGCGGCAGGCACGCCATCGAACTCCAGCGCCCACTCCCATGCGGCCTCGTCTTCCGCCACCGGCTTCACGAAGACACCCCGGTCATCGAAATGCGCGAGGAAATTCTGCCCTGGATTCGCGCCCGTCAGGCCCGCGCCGCGCCCCCAGCGTCCCGGTTGTTCCGTGAGCCAGAATGAGGCGGCGCGCACTTGTTCGATCACGCTCGTTTCCTTCACCACCGCGCTCGCGTCCGTCGGAACGGAGGACATCGCGGTCTTCGCCGCCGGACGCGCCTGCTCCGTTTCGTCTCCCCCTGGCAAAAGACGCGGCGAGGCCGGTGGGCGCGCCGAAGTCTCCTCCGGCGCCACGTCCGGAGAGCTTCCCCGCCACCACACCAGCAGCACGCATCCGAATAACAACACAGCGATCTTTTTCATAAGCGGGGTCAAGGTGGGCGCGCCGGGAGCCGCGCGGCCGTCACCATCGCCCCTTATCGCATGGAATGAGCCGGATTGGCAATTCCGCTCTCATCGACACCGGACCCGGCGCCGCTCCTCCCCACCCGAAGTTTTCTTGCGCTTGGCACCGGACTTTCTACGCTCGCGCCCCATGGCTGATTCCACTGCACCCGCGCCGGCTTCCGGCAGACTGGTTTCGTTGGATGCCCTGCGGGGCTTCGACATGTTCTGGATTGTCGGCGTGGAGGAAATGGGCATCGCCATCGGCAAGGCCAGCGCCTCGCCGTGGGCGCAGTTCGTGGCGCGGCAGTTGGATCACGCGGCGTGGGCGGGATTCCGTTTCCTCGACCTGATCTTTCCGCTCTTCGTCTTCATCTCCGGCGTCTCGCTGGTCTTCTCCGTCGAGAAGTCGCTGGCCCTGCATGGCCGCGCCGCCACTTTCCGCAAGCTGCTGCTGCGCGCGGTCATCCTGTATCTCATCGGCCTGTGGTGTTACGGCGGGATCAGCAAAGGGGTGGAGGGCATCCGCTGGCTCGGCGTGCTCCAACGCATCGCGCTGGCGGGCTTCGGCGCAGGCGTGGCGTATCTGTATCTCGGCCGTCGCGCGCGCCTCGGCCTCACCTTCGGCCTGCTCGGCGGGTATTGGGCGGTGATGACCTTCGTGCCGGTGCCCGGCATCGGTGCGGGCGATTTCGCGGAGGGCCGCAATCTCGCCAACTGGATCGACGCGCATTTCCTCCCCGGTTTCAAATGGGACGGCGATCATGATCCCGAGGGCTTGCTCAGCACACTGCCCGCCATCGCCACCGGGCTCCTCGGCGTTTTCGCCGGGGAATGGCTGCGCCGCTCCGACCGCGACGCGCGCCGCAAAGTCGTGGCCCTGCTGGGCGCGGGCGTGGTGCTGATCGCGGCGGGCTGGCTCTGGCACCTGCAATTTCCCGTCGTGAAAAAACTCTGGACCTCGTCCTTCGTGCTGGTGGCCGGCGGGTATTCCTGCCTCCTGCTCGCCGCCTTCTACTGGGTGATCGAAATGCGCGGATGCAAACGCTGGGCCGTTCCGTTCGTGTGGATCGGCATGAATCCGATCACGATCTACTTGTCGCACGCCGTCATCAATTACGACAAGATCGCGCGCAATCTCGGCGGCGGCCCGGTCGCCGCGCTCTTCGGCGTGTGGAGCGAGGTCTGGTTGCACTTCCTCGTGCTCCTGTTCGGGTTCGTGCTCGCGTGGTTTCTATATTCCCGGAAGATTTTCCTGCGCGTGTGAT
>CAZQUC010000200.1:0-7843 GCA_964596095.1 uncultured Enterobacteriaceae bacterium | reverse complement strand
CATGCTGATCACTTACGACATCATTGTGTATTGAGGGGAAGATTTCAGTTTTCAGCCGATCACGGCGCGACGGTGAGGCGGAGGCGGAAGTAGTGTGGCTCCGGGGTTGCCGGGACAGTGGCTTGGCGGAGTTCGGTGGTTTCGGTGGTGGAGATCACGGTGTCTTCGAGAGATTCCCATGCCTCCAGATCGGAGGAGGTTTCCACGGTCCAAAGCACGTCCGGCCTGGCGAGGGAGCGGGTGAAGGTGAAAACCAGACGCTCGGGGTCGGTTGCCAACGCGAGGGTCGGGGGCGGTGGGGGTGAAGGATCGAGGGCGTGCGGGTTCCCTTCGTAGGCGTATTCGAACAAATTGGCGACGCCATCGCCATCGGGATCGTCTTCCGGGCCGCTGCCGTCGCCGCCTTCCGGGAAATGCTCGGCTTGCCAATCAGCAAAGACCGGGTCGGGAAGGGGAGGGGCTTCTTCCAAGGCGCCGGGCGTGGGAGCTTTGGCCTCCCAACTGGCCGGCAACACGCCGACGCCGGCGGGCGTCCGCCGGTTGAGCGAGAGACCGTCGGTCGTCACGGGCCACGGTTCGGCGCTGAGATAGTCCACGGTGTCCTCGACGGTGAGCGGGAAATATCCCGGCTCGGCCGGCGGCGGTGTTTCCGCGCGATAGAGCACGACCTCGCCGGCCGGCTCCAGCCGATCTGGCACGGACCACGGCCCGGCCAGCGCCACCTCGGCGGTGAGGTCGTAAGCCGTGCGAAAGGCGGTCACGCGCGCCTCGTCCGTGGGGGCGAAGGGAACGATCACCAGCAAGCCGCCAGCGGGCAGGACTTCGGTGGTGAAATCGAAATCCACCTGGCCGCGCAATCGCCAGCGTTCCAGGGGCTGGGGCGCTTCGGTGGGATTCCAGAGTTCGATGAAGGGCAAATCCGCGTTGCCTCCGGCCGGGGAGTGATGGATTTCGTTGAGGACGACCGGACCGACGCGCGGCTCGCTGTTGGGCGCGCCAAGCGGGGGGCGGGGCGACGCTTCGCTGGTCTCGTCCACGTTGGTGTGTATCGCCAGCGGCCACAGCGGCCCGGTTCCATCCGGCCAGCGGCCCCACGGTTCGTTGAGGCGGGCGGGGCCGAATTCCACATGGTCGGCAAACCGCAGGCTGCCTTCGCCATTCGCCGAGAGCAGCCACGCCTCGTTGTCATGCGGGCCATTGAAGGCGAACCCTCCGTCGGGATTGAACTGCGTCTCGTTGAACGCGAGATGCCCCTGAGCCGGCAGGATCGTGCCGGCGGGGATGCGAAAGAGTTTGTAACTGTCGGCGGTTTCCGGCGTGATGACGTGGCTCAGATACCAACCGCCGAGATCGAGGGAATCGCCGGTCAGATTGCGCAGCTCGATGGTGTCCACATAAGGCGGCGCGGTGTGGCTGAGGATCTCATTGATGACGACGCGATTATCCGGCCCCGCGCCCGCGACACCGGGCGAGCCGTGCAGTTCCGAAGACGAGCGCCAGTGCTGCGGGTTGTTGAAATCGGCGTCCGCAAAGGTCGTGCCCCGGTATTCCAGCGCCGAGCCTTTGCCGTCGGAGCGGCCGGGCCAGGCGCCTTCATCGTCGTAAGTGAAGGTCTGGATGGGGCTGCCGTCGCGGGCCACGATCTGGATAGTTTCGCCGGCGTTGTCGAGCGAGCCCTCCGTCCATTCGCTCGCGATGCGCGAGGCCGGCGCCTCACCGTAACGCACTACAAAAGCCGCGCGGTTTTTCACCACCAGCGCGTGCTCGCCGGGCGCGAGCGTGAATGGCTCCAGCCGCAGCTCCTGGAACGGCGTATTGGCGATGAAGGTGACCTCGAACAAATTGACCGTGCGCTCGCCGATGTTGCGCAGTTCGAGGTATTCAAAGTCCGAGCCGGTGACGCCGGGCAGCGCGGCGCGTTCGGCGGCCGTGGGTTCGAGCGGATGGTAGTTGATCTCGCTGACCACCACGTCGCCCGCGGCGGCGAAGGCTTCATCGACGAGATACACCCGCCGCACCGGCGCGCTCCAGCGCGTGCCGATGGCCGCTTGGCCGGAGAAAACCGTCGTCATGTTCGCGAGTTGCCGCCGGGCGGTCAGCACCACGGTCTGCGTGAGCGCGAGCGGGCCGGCATACGTCTGGTTCGTTCCCGGCACGCCGCCGCCGGGCGGGCGCGGATCGCTGCCATCGAGCGTGTAGCGGATCGTGCCCGAGCCGCCCAGCGTGACGGTGCTGCCGGAGTCCACGATCCCTGATTCCTGGCCGGCCGTGGGGGGCGCGGGCATCTGGTTGTTGATCCAGTTCATCCGCGTGTTGAGCCAGCTTTTCATGGCGGTGATCTCGTTCAGGTAAACGCCGCCGCTGGCCGCGTTGGCGGGCCATTTGGCCGCGTCGCGCGCGCCCGCCGCGTTGCCGATTTCCGCGCCCATGCGATCGGCCAGCGCCGCGAGATTCGCCTGCGCCAGCGGGCCGCGCCGCAACTCCACCCAGCGGTCCACCCACGCCTGCACGAAATCGGGATCGCGGAAGAGCCGTCCCCACCAGTCGCGGTCGAAGAAATACCCGATGTTGCTCCAACTGGAGGGATTGGAATCGCGGCCGTCGTCCGAGCCCAGCGCCCGGTCGAAATCCCAGATCGGCCCGGCTTCGATCTTTTTGCCGCGGTCTTTGAAGTAGAACGCCGAGAGCCGCAGCGCATCGACATTGTAGGCCAGGGCGTTGAGGATGTGGTGGTCGATCCACGCGGGCGTGTCGATGTAGTTGCGGTAGTTCCGCGTGGTGAAGTTGGCCGTCGCTTCGCTGAAGAGCGTGGCGTCGAAATCGCGGACGTAATTTTGCAGGTAAGTGATCTGCTCGGGCGCGTCGCGTTGGGGATCGGGCTCGACAATGACCAGCGATTGGCCGCTTTCGGGATTGGGCACGCCGTTGGCCGTCCGCCAGCGC
Organism: uncultured Enterobacteriaceae bacterium; assembly: GCA_964596095.1. Lineage (GTDB taxonomy): Bacteria > Verrucomicrobiota > Verrucomicrobiia > Verrucomicrobiales > V1-33 > CAJBME01. Next base: position 4,900 of record CAZQUC010000200.1, on the reverse strand, counting down.
ACTTCGTCGCTGTCGGGGCGGTCGATTTTGAAAATGTAGCCGCCCGTCACCGCGTCGCCTTCGGTATCGCCGGGCTGAATCCCGGTGATGGCGACGCGGTCGCCGGTCGATTTGATTTTCTCCGTCAGCACATAGACCCCGGCGTAATCGGCGTAGTTGAGTTTGCCGCCGTTGAAGTTGCTGAACATCTCGACGAACCGCGTGCGCGGCGCCCAGCGGCCGACCTGGCGGCTCACGTCGAAGATAAAGGCGTTGTGGATAAAAGTGTCATCGAAATGCCACGGACCGTTGAGCACCCAGTCGCTGTCGGCGGGCAGGCCGAGCAGGGAGCGGTCGGCGTCGTTGTCGAACTCGTCCCACGTCTCCATGCCGTAGCTTTTTTTGTCGAACCCGGCGGAGGAGGAGCCGCGGATGCGCAACCCGATGCGGGTGAAGTCCGTCGCCGGGCCTTGCAGCGTCGCGGTGCCGTTGACGGTGTCATAGACATGGAGCAGGCCGGTGGTGTAGGTGCCGCTGCCACTGTCGTTGGGCGTGCCGTCACCGTGGTCGTCGGCGACGAGGATGGGCAGGTTGGAGGTGAAGGCCGCGGTGTTGAAGTTGGTGTTGCCCGTGCCCCCCATCGTTTCGAGCAACAGGAATTGCGCGGTGGTGATGCGGCTTTTCTGTCCGTTGGCGGGATCGAAAATGGCCGCGCGCAGCAGGGTGCTGCTATTGATCGGAATCGGCGCGGTGTAGAGCGTCGAGGCAGCGGTCGGCGCCGCCAGCGTGGCGCCCGCGGACGTCGGGGAAGACACCACGTAGCGGATTTCCTGCCCGGCGTTGGCGCCGGACAAGGCCAGCTCGAACGCGTTCACAAACGTGCCCGGCCCGCGCGAGAGCGTCACGGTCTGCGGAAGCTGCAAGGTATTGGTTCCGCCATTGGCCGTGCCGGGAGTGGCGAGGCTGAAATATCCCGTCTGTCCCGCGCCGCCGCTGTCCACCGCGGCGATCAGTTGCGGCCAGAGGAAAAGGTCCGAGCTGGTCGCGTTGGTGTTGAGCACCTGGAGCGCCAGCACGTTCTCGCCCGCGACCAGGCTGCCGATTCGCGACGACACATCGAAGGTCTCGAACGCGCCGGGGCCGTGGTTGCCGGCCGTGGAATTGTAGGTGAGCGCGCCTTCGTTGGGCGCGTTCGGGGATTTCGCGATATTGGCGCCGTTGATCCAGGCGTGAAACCCGTCGTCGTAATTCACGCGCAGCGTCAGGCTGGCGACCGCCGCGGGATTCACGATCGTGAAGCGCGCGCGCGCATAGGCGCTGCGGCCCGTGCCCACGATGCCCGTCCCCAACGCGATGAGGTCGGCGCCGAGGTCGCTTTGCAAATTGGGGTTCGCGTTGTTCATGAACCCGACGGCAAAGGTCCCCGTCAGCCAGCTCGTGTCATTGAAGGACGACGCGCGCCAGGTCGTGCCCAGGGCGTTGCTGTCGGGCACGAAGACGCGCGCCGCGGTCGCTTTGTCCACGAGGGTGATCTCATTGACCGTCGTGGACGTGCCGTAGGAGATGTCCGGAAATTGCGGCGGATAGGCGGGCGCGAATTCGGCGGCGGCGGTCTGCCCGTCGGGACGGATGAGCGCGAGATATTCCCCGCCGGCGGAGAGATTGAAATTGGTGTGCAGCGGGGCCGCGGGATCGCGCCGGTCCTTGCTCGACGCCCACACCAGCAGATACCCGCCGCCCGGCAACGTCACGGCGGGAAAGGTCCACTTGGATTTGTTGGCCGCCGAATCGGTCAGAAACCAGCCTCCCAGATCGACCGGCTCCGCGCCGGGATTGCGGAGCTCGATCCAGTCGGACCGGTCGCCATCATCATCGCGGATCGAATTTTGATTGCTGGCCATGAACTCGGAAATGACCGGGTCATCGGCACAAAGAGGGGCCAGCGCCACCACGGTGGCGAGAAACGAAAGCCAGGAACGGGACATGAGATGCAGGGGAGGCAGGGGCGAAGGAACGGGGGCGTGAGGAAGAGAGAGAATGTCGGATGATGGGGGAAAGCATGGGCGCGCGGCACGGTCGCAACAGAAACGTCACTTTTTTTCCCTCGTCACCAACGAAAAGTATATCTGAAGCCTCCGAAGCAAGGAGTATTTGCCGTGACCGTCGTCTTCTCCTGAACGCGTGGTGATCAAACACCTGGGAAGCGCCTCTGAGAGTGGCGCGCCTGGAGTGCGGAGGCTCGCCGCCGCTCTCTGCGGGTGAGGGGCTTGCCCCTCGGGGGGATGGTCGAGCAGCCATCGTCGGAGCGCGCTTCCCGGGTCTTTCGACTCACCGGCAAGCCGGTGAGCGCCAGAGCGAAGGCAAGCCTCCGCGCTCCAAAAGGCTCCAAAGGGCAGGATCCCAATTTTTGGACAGGCGCGCTCCCTCCCTCCGGTGGAGGATAACTCAACAGGTTCTCAAGGTTCGCGGCCGAGGACGCGGTAAAATCCTTGGGACGCGGTAGCCGCGGGATCGGTCAATTTCACCGGTCCCGCGGCCGTCACCGGACCGAGCGTTAGCACCGAGGACCAGGTGGAGGTCTCGAGCTCCGAGCTGCGCTGCAACTCGTAAGTCCATCCTTGCTGCCCGATCACGACCAGCGACACCACCTCGCCCTGGCGGGTGAAGGCGGACGGTCGCCATTCTTCGCCCGAGGCCGGCGGCACGGACAGCATGATCGTCGGATACCCGCGCCATGTCGGCGTAGTGAAGCCGGTGCTGCCTTCGTAGTAGTAAAAGGTGAGGTCGGGGGCGGTATTGCTGAATTGCAGGGAAGAAAAAGAAAAAGAAAAAACTCTTTTTTCGAAGAGCACGCTGACCAAGCTCGAGCAACCAGAGAACACGTATAATCCCATATTGTTAACGCTCTTGGGAATGGTCACGCGGGTCAGGCTCGTGCAGTTGGAGAACGCATTACCATCGATGGTAGTGACGCTGTTGCCAATGGTCACGCTGGCCAAGCTCGTGCAGCCGGAGAACGCATTGCCCCTGATAGCTGTGACACTGTCAGGGATCGTCACGCTCGTCAGACTTGCGCAGCCGGCAAAGGCGTAATAAGGGATGGATCGGACATTTCTGCCGATGGTAACGCTGACTAGGCCCGTGCAGCCATTGAACGCATAGTCCCTGATCGAGGTGACGCCATCCGGAATGGTCACATTCACCAGGCTGCTGCAGCGATAGAACGCATAGTTTCCGATGAAAGTCGCGCCGTTGCCGATGCGCACATTCATGAGGGCCGTGCAGTTATAAAACAGATTGCTTTCGATGGAAGTGACACCATCGCCGATCGTGGCACTGACCAGTCCCGCGCAGTCACGGAAGGCCGACGCGCCGAGGGAAGTGACACTGTCGGGCAGCGTGATGTGAATCAATTCCCTGCATGCGGAGAACGCATAACTTCCGATAGAGGTGACGCGACCGGGAATGATGACGCCGGCCAGGCTGTCGCAGCGCTCGAACGCATAGTCTCCGATGGAAGTGAGGCTGCTGCTGAGGCTCACCTCGGTGAGGCTCACGCAGCGAGCGAACGTGTAGTTTCCGAGAGAAGTGACCCCGTTGCCAATAGCAACATTGGTAAGCTCGACGCAGCCGTAGAACGCATAGTTTCGGAGAGAGATGACACTGTCGGGAATAGTCACACTGGTGAGGCTTGTGCATCCGGAAAACGCACGGTTGGCGATGGAGGTGACCCCGTTGCCAATGCCCACACTGGTGAGGCCTGTGCAGCCGGAGAACACCCACTCTCCGAGAGAAATGACGCTGTCGGGAATGGTCACCCCGGTCAGGCCCGTGCCGCCACGGAACGCCTGGCTGTGGATGGAGGTGACGCCAGTCGGAATAGCATAACTCCCTGCTTTGCCTCCGGGGTATTGGACGAGAGTGGTCAGCGCCTTGTCGAACAAGACACCATCCACGCTGCGGTAGGTGGCATTGCCCGTGGTGGCCTCGATACTCAAGAGACCGGCGCAGTAAGTGAAGGCGCCGGCTTCGATGGATCTCACGCGATCGGGGATGATCACCCCGGTGAGACCAGCGCAGTTCCTGAACGCATGCCATCCGACAGAAGTTACGTTGGTAGGAATGGTGTAACTTCCTGATTTGCCTTCAGGAAATTGGATGAGGGAGGTCATCGACCTATTGAACAAGACGCCATCCAGGCTGCGGTAAGCGCCATTGTTGGCGGCGACCTCGATGCTCCGCAGGTTCGAGCAATAGGAGAAGGCCTCATCGCCAATGGAAGTGACACTGCCGGGAATGGTCACCCCGGTCAGACTCGTGCAGTCACGGAACGCTAACTCCCCGATGGAAGCGACACGATTGCCCAAGCTCACATTGGCGAGGCCTGTGCAACCAGAGAACGCATAACTACCGATGGAGGTGACGTTGTTAGGAATCGCAATGCCGGTCAGGGCCGTGCAGCCGGAGAACGCCCAGGATCCGATAGTAGTGACACGATTGCCCATGCTCACACTAGCCAAGCCCGTGCAGGAGCTGAACGCAAAATCTCCGAGAGTGGTGACATTGTTGGGAAGGGTGAGACTAGTCAAGCCTCGGCACCCGAGGAACGCGCTGTTTCCAATGGAGGTGAGACTGTTGGGAAGCGTGAGACTGGTCAGGCCCGCGCAGCCGTAAAATGCTCCGTTTCCGATCGAGGTGACCCGACTGCCGATCGTGAGGTCGATCAGGCTTGCGGGGCCATTGAACGAATTCTGTCCGATGGTAGTGACGCCGTTGCCAATCGTCAGACGGGTCAAGTTGGTGCAGCCTCGGAAGATGTAAGCACCGAGAGAGGTGGAGGTGGTGATGAGTCCCATGCTCTCGCCGATCGTCGCGCTGATCAGGCCCGTGCAATTCTCGAATGCATAATCACCGATGGAGG
>CAZQUC010000199.1:0-7861 GCA_964596095.1 uncultured Enterobacteriaceae bacterium | reverse complement strand
ACCGCCGCCACCGGCCGCGACGCCGCGCTCGGCGCGTTGAACGCGCTTGTCTTCCGCCTGCTCGCCACCGTGCCGCCGCGGATGCTGAATTTCACCCTCATCGACCCCGTCGGCCTCGGCTCCAGTTTTGCCGGCCTCACGCACCTCGCCGATTACGAAGGCGGCCTCGTCAGCAGCCGGGTGTGGACCCGCCGCGAGCAGATCGAGCAACGCCTCGGCGAACTCAACGAGCACGTCGAAAAAGTCATCCAGATGTATCTGCGCGACGAGCACGAGACCATCGCCGAATACAACGAAGCCGCCGGCAACATCGCCGAGCGCAGCCACTTCGTGGTTATCGCCGATTTCCCCTCCGGCTTCAGCGAGGCCGCGCTCAAGCAATTGCACAATCTTGCCACCACCGGCCCGCGCTGCGGCGTCCACCTCTTCATTCATTGGGACACGCGGCTCGACACGCCGTCGCTCCCGGTCTTCGACGACCTGCGCGCCCGCGGCGTGCGCCTGCTCGCCACGCCCGAAGGCGGCTTCGTCTTCGCGCCGAATGCCGGCGCCTTGGCCGGCCCGGTCCCCGGCGCACGGCTCACACTTGAAGCGCCGCCCGAAGGCGACGCCGCCACCGCCTTCATCCACCGCATCGGCCGCGCCAGCCGCGACGCCAGCCGCGTCGAGGTTCCCTTCGAGCACGTCGCGCCCGCCGACGACGCCCTGTGGACCGAGACCACCACTGGGGAAATCCGCGTCCCCCTCGGCCGCACCGGCGCGAGCAAATTGCAATACCTCGCCCTCGGCAAAGGCACCCGCCAGCACGCCCTGCTCGCGGGCAAAACCGGCTCCGGCAAATCCAACCTCTTCCACGTCATCGTCACCAATCTCGCCCTGCGGTGCAGCCCGGCGGAGATCGAGTTTTATCTCGTCGATTTCAAAAAAGGCGTCGAGTTCCAATGCTACGCCAAGCACCACCTGCCCCACGCCCGCGTCGTCGCCATCGAAAGCGACCGCGAGTTCGGCCTCAGCGTGCTCCAGCGGCTCGACGAGGAATTGCGGCACCGCGGCGAACTCTTCCGCCGCGCCGGCGTGCCCGACCTCGCCGGCTGGCGGCAAGCCGGCGGCGCGCCCCTGCCGCGCACGCTGCTCGCCATCGACGAGTTTCAGGAATTCTTCACCGAAGACGACCGCGTGGCGCAAACCGCCTCCGTCCTGCTCGACCGCCTCGTGCGCCAAGGCCGCGCCTTCGGCCTGCACGTCCTGCTCGGCTCGCAAACCCTCGGCGGCGCGTATTCGCTGGCCCGCGCCACCCTCGGCCAGATGGTCGTGCGCCTCGCTCTCCAGTGCAACGAAGCCGACGCCCTGCTCATCATGGATGACGGCAATTCCGCCGCACGTCTTCTTTCCCGCCCCGGCGAAGGCATCTACAATGACGCCGCCGGCGCGCTCGAAGCCAACAGCCCGTTCCAGGCCGTGTATCTGCCCGAAGACGTGCGCGACGAGGCGCTGGAAAAAATCGCCGCCCACGCCGCGCTCCACCCCACGCCCGGCTTCGGCCCGCCCGTCGTCTTCGAGGGCAACCTGCCCGCCGACATCCGCGAGAACACCGCGCTCCACGCCTTGCTCCACGCGCCACCCGTGCCCGGCACCTTGCCGCTCGAAGCCCGCCTGTGGCTCGGCGCGCCCAATGCCATCAAAGGCCCCACCGAAGCCGTCCTCCGCCGCCAGAGCGGCAGCCACCTCCTCATCGTCGGCCAAAGCGACGAAGCCATCCTCACGCTTTTCACCGTGTCGCTCGTCGCCCTCCTCGCGCAATTTCCCACGCGGGAAACGGAAAGCTTGGCCACGGCCGCACGCTTCCTCCTCGCCGAAGCCACCGCCCCCGGCACGCCCGAGCGCGCCGCATTCGAAACGCTCGCCCACACCCTGCCCCACGTGGAAGTGACACGCGGCGGCGACGTGCCCGCTCTCATCGCCGACCTCACCGCCGAACTCGCCCGCCGCGCGGCCGCCAACCTCACCGACGCCCCGCCCGTCTTCCTCTTCCTCCACCACCTCGCCCGCCATAAAAAACTCCGCTACGACGACGAACTCGCCTACGCCTCCGACGCGGAGAACCACCCCGCCTTGCAGTTCGATCACCTGCTCAAGGAAGGCGCCGCGCACGGCATCCACGTCCTCGCCAGCGTCGATACCGTCGGCAACCTCACGCGCTTCGTCAGCCGCAAGGCGCTCGGCGAATTCGAAATGCGCGTCCTCTTCCAGATGAGCGCCAACGATTCCGCCACCCTCGTCGATACCCCCGCCGCCGGCTCGCTCGGCCTCCACCGCGCGTTGTTCCACCACGAACACGAAGGCTACCAGGAAATCTTCCGCCCCTACGGCCCCCCTCCCGTCGGCTGGCTCGAAGACGCCGCCTACCGCCTCCGCCACCCCGCCGCGCCACTGCCGTAGCGGAGCACACGCCGGCCCGAATTCACCTCGGGCATTCGACCTTGCTCCTCGTCTTCCTGCCGGCTATTTTTCCACATGCCGGCCACCATCGACCTCAAGCAACTGACCACTTCCGAAAAGCTCCGGCTGCTGGAAGCCCTGTGGCAGGAATTGTCCGACGCGGAAATTCCCTCTCCCGGCTGGCATGACGATGTGCTGGCCGAGCGGGATCGTCTTCTCCACTCGGGCGAAGATACCTTCGTCGATTGGGAAATCGCCAAACGCGAACTGCGCCAGGAACTTCAGTGAAACTGTCGATTCAGCGAACGGCGCTGAACGATCTGCGCCGGGGATTCCGGTTCTATGAGAAACAGGCCCCCAGTCTTGGCGGCTATTTTCTCGATGCCCTTTACTCCGATATCGACTCGTTGAGTCTCTATGCGGGCATCCACCCGATTCATCTGGGAAAATATCGGGCACGATCAGCGCGATTTCCGTATGCGATTTATTACGAAATCCATGGCGACGTTATCGCCGTCAGGGCCGTGCTGGATTTACGGCGTGACCCACAATGGATCGAGCACAAAATCAATCGGCTCAAATAACGGGCGCGGTCTCCGCTCAAGAACCCGCCGGCGCTTCCGCGAAAGTGAAGCGCTCGCGCTTGGCGAGATCGCGCTCGACAGCAACGTCGGCAAAACCCGCGGCACGCAGCCGCTCCGCGATGGCGGCGCCTTGGTCGGGACCGTGCTCCAAGGCCACGAGCGCGCCCGGCTCGCAGAACGGCGGCAAAGCGTCGATGAATTCCTCGATGAGATCGAGCCCCGAAACGCCGCCATCGAGCGCGGCCAACGGATCGCGCAACACCTCGCGGCTGAGCCCGGGAATCTCGCCGCTCGGGATGTAAGGCAGATTGGCCGCCAGCACGTCGAAGCGGCCGTCGATCCCCGCCAGCAGATGGCTTTCCACAAAGAACACGCGGGCCGGCGAGTCGGGCGTGCCATCTTCGCCGACCAAGCCGAGCCGGCGCGCGTTGTCCCGCGCGAGCGCCAGCGCCTCAGGCGAAACATCAGCCAGCACGACTTGGGCCCCCGGCCATGCAGCGGCGAGCGACAGCCCGATAACCCCCGAGCCGCAACCGACATCGAGCACCCGCGCGGGCGGCGCTGTTTTCCGGCGCGCGAGAATTTTCTCCACCAGCTCCTCCGTCTCCGGACGCGGAATGAGGGCGCGGGCGTCGCAGGCGAAGACATGCGCGCCGAACTCCACCGTGCCCAGCAAGTGCTGCAACGGCTCGCCCCCGGCGCGGCGCGTGGTGAGATCGCGCAGCGGCGCGAGTTCGGCATCGCCGAGCGGACGGTCGAACTGGAGGTAAAGCTGCATCCGCTTCAACCCGAGCGTATGGGCCAGCAGGTGCTCCATATTCAGGCGCGCGCTTTCGACGCCTTTCTTTTCCAGAAAGGTCGCGCCGCCATTGATGACTTCGAGCACCGTTTTCACAAATCCCGCCGCTCCATCCGGCACGAGCGCGGCGGCGTCAACTTCGGTGATCCGCCGGCCGCGCCTTTCTCCTCGCGGACCAGCCGGCTCCTTTCCGATCCCGGGCCGCTCAACAGCGACCGTTGCGCGCCCTCCGCCCCAGCCACAGCAGCCCGGCCAATCCGAGCAGCCCGGCCGGCTCGGGAATGCTGTTGAGTCCGCTGATGGTGAAGCTCAGATAATCGCCATCGGGTGTGACCCCCCACCCCGCGATCACATTGCCATCGGCCGAAATGCTGGTCGCCTCCCGCAGCTGCCAACCGCGGGTATCCAGCCCGGCCGCCGCCGCCACGTCGGCCAAGCGCCTCATGCCGCCGTGCGCCGTCCAAATGAAAGCTTCCGAGCCCGCTTCCGTCGTCCCCGCCCCCACGATGATCGACCCGTCGGCGGTGAGGGCGAGCGCGCGGGAATCGAACGCGCCGCCTTCGAGATCGCCCAACCCGATCATGGCGCCGGCCTCCCAACGGAAGGCTTCCCGGCCCTGGGCGGAGTAACTATGGCCCGCCACCACCGAACCATCCCATGACACCGCATGCGCCTCGGCCGTCACAGCGCCGCCCGGCAAATCGCCCAGTCCGACCGCGCCTTGGGTGGTGGACCAAAGGAATGCTTGCGCGCGCGTGTCGCGGCCGAAACCGTAACCCGACGATCCAACGACAACCTGGCCATTGCCGGAGACCGCAAATGCCTGGCTGTAAACATCCCCGGTGGGCAAAGGCACCGCCGTCATCCCGGTGGCCTCCGTCCAGCGAAACGCACGGATAAGGTTGGAAGTCTCCCCTTGCCCCACGATCACCGATCCATCCGCGGAAACGCCGTAAGCGACGCTATTGAAACGCCCTCCCGGCAGATCGCCCAGCCCTCGCATCCCGCCTTGGAGCGTCCAGCGGAAGGCTTCGGTCCCTTGGTCGGAGTAAGAATGGCCAACAATGACCTGGCCGTTGCCCGAGATGCCACGTGCCTCACTATAGATCATTCCCTGGCTCAACGTGCCGATGCCGCGGATTCCCGTGGCCGCGGTCCAGCGATACCCCTCCCCGCCACCGATCGCGTTGGTGCCCAACCCCGCGGCCACCGAGCCATCGGCTGATAGCTTGGGATACGTCGTTTGCTGGTTATTGTTGGCGATGGAGCCGAGATCAGTGAAAACCAGCAATGACGGGGTGGCCGCCCAAGCGCCGGAGACGGTGGCCAGTGCCAGTCCTAAGCGGAACAGGGCCAAGCCGAAGCGATGAGGAGAATTTTGTGACATGGGATGAAATCGGGCTAACATGTTCATAACGTGGGGGGGGGGTAAATTTGTCAATAAAAAATGGGAAAACCGTCTTGGCCGTGCGGGTAGCCGTCCGGCGATCACTTCTCCCGCCGGTCCGGCACACAAGCCGCCGCATGGGTGCCGCAGTAAGCGATGAGCGAAAAGACGAGGAACACGACCAGGAACAACGCGGATTCCCGCGCGTTGAGGGCTTTTTCGTTCTCGGAGAATTTTTCCCACAACACATCCGGGCGCAGTAGCTCCCAGGAATTCCAGCGCCAGAACCGGCCGAGGAAGACGCCGACCGAGGACAGCGTCAGCGTCGTCACCACCGTCAGCCACCCGGCGAGCGTGCCGAACCAATCCTCGGCCCAGCGATGGATCAAGCGCAGCGAGACATACCCGAGCTGCACGCCGAGACAGGCGAAGGAGGAAAGGATCATCAGATCGAACCAGCGCGGCACGGGGCGGCGCGGGTGGAAGTGCAGCAGATCGGTGATGAGGTAAAAGCAATTGGGGAAAAAGACCAGCCACACGGTCGCCAGCGCGAGCAGCACCGCCCAGCGGCGCCGGCTGCGGGAGGGGCCGAGCTGCCGGACGAAATTCACCCCCAGCGCCGCGATGAGAGGGATCCAGGCCAGGAAGAGATTCCAATACAGGAAGGTGAACATCTTCCGGTCATAGATGAGTTGCCGGCTGAGCAGCAGACCGGCCGCCAACAGCGAGCTGCCGCCGAGCAGGAACACCGCCCGCACGTCGGGACGCCACGCCAGCCGGAGCGGGGCCGGCGACGTGGGGGGAGGCGCGGAGGAAGCTGGATCTTCTGTCGTCATGCGGATGGCGGAGCAATGGGGCGCGGGCGGAGGCGCTTCGTGAACGAAGACTACGATGCGCGGTCTCCGATTTTTTCCAACGATAGCGTCAATCGTGCGCGAAGTTCGGCCGCGCGCCGCGTTGGACAACCCCGCCCGCACGCCTACACTCCGCGCCCTTTCCCACCCGCGCCGCCGCATTCTGAAAACTGAAAACTCCCCGCCAGCCCACCTCATGACCGCATCCCAGATCCGCCAGTCGTTCCTCGATTTCTTCAAATCGAAGCAGCACACCCTCGTGCCCTCCTCCAGCCTGCTGCCCGATTCGCCGAATCTCCTCTTCACCAACGCGGGTATGAACCAATTCGTGCCCATCTTCCTCGGCGAGCGCGCCGCGGACGTGGACACCTGGGCCGGTGTGCTCCACAAGGGCCTGCCCACCCGCGCCGCCGACACGCAGAAATGCATCCGCGCCGGCGGCAAGCACAACGACCTCGACGACGTCGGCCTCGACACCTACCACCACACGTTTTTTGAAATGCTGGGGAACTGGTCCTTCGGCGATTACTTCAAAAAAGAAGCCATCGCCTGGGCGTGGGAGCTGGTCGTGGACGTGTGGAACTTCCCGCCCCAGCGGCTCTACGCCACCGTTTACCAGCCCGACAAAACCAAGAACGACCCCGCCGAGCGCGACGAGGAAGCCTACGCGTTTTGGGAGGAAAAATTCCGCGCCGCCGGCCTCGATCCCGCCATCCACATCGTCGATGGCAACAAAAAGGACAATTTTTGGATGATGGGCGACACCGGCCCCTGCGGCCCCTGCACCGAGATCCACGTCGATCTCCGCCCCGGCCCGCGTGAAACCAGCGTCGAGGAGCAGAAAGCCGGCGCGTCCCTGGTCAACGGCTCCGACGCCCGCTGCATCGAGATCTGGAACAACGTCTTCATCCAATACAACGCCAACCCCGACGGCACCTTCTCCCCGCTGCCCGCGCGCCACGTCGATACCGGCATGGGCTTCGAACGCGTCTGCTCCATCATCCAGGGCACCAAGGGCCTCACCGATTTCGAACACGCCCAAATCAGTAATTACGAAACCGACGTCTTCCGCCCGATTTTTGAGGAGATCGAAGAATTGACCGTCGCCAACGGTTCGGCGAAAAAATACGGCTCCACGCTGCCCGCGCCCGGCTCCACCGGCGACACCGAACAGGAAAAGATCGACGTCGCCTTCCGCGTCATCGCCGACCACATCCGCACCCTCAGTTTTTCCATCGCCGACGGCATCCTCCCCGGCAACAACGACCGCAACTACGTCCTGCGCCGCATCCTACGCCGCGCCGTGCGCTACGGCCGCACGCTGGGATTCACGGAGCCGTTTTTCTATAAACTCGTCGAGATCGTCGCGCGGCATTTCGGAGATGTGTTTCCCGAAGTGCGGACGCGGAAAGAGGCGATTAAGGAGGCGTTGAAGTCGGAAGAGGAGGCGTTTAACCGGACGTTGGATCGAGGCCTCCGCCTCTTCGAAGAAGAAGTCTTTCCGTCCGCGGTTGATAAACTCGCAGAAGGGCAGGGTAAGTTGCTGCAAGCAACTCCTGAATTCTTCAGTTCAGCAGATATTTCCTCGGAGGAAGCAAAAATAGGTGAATACTATCTCGCTGAGGGAGCGAACACTATAGCAAGATTTTCGCGAGACGACCTTCATAAAGGTGTTTGGCGTAGATTTCTTACAGGCAACGCTGTTATCTCCGCGCCTCACGCCTTCCAACTCTACGACACCTACGGCTTCCCACTCGACCTCACCGAACTGATGGCCCGCGAGCGCGGGCTGGCGGTG
>CAZQUC010000198.1:5662-7892 GCA_964596095.1 uncultured Enterobacteriaceae bacterium | reverse complement strand
TATCCGGGATGATGCGTTTTCCTTGGTGGCGCGGCTTCCTCTTTCTGTGCGGACTCGTCCTGACGGCCGGGTCCGCGGTGGCGGCGACGTTTTCGCTGAACCGCTCGGGTTACGGCCAAAACGAAGCGATCACGGCGTCGTGGACGCGTGAGGAGGAAGAAGCCGCCGGCGTGACGGACTGGATCGGGCTTTACACCCCGGAGCAAATCCCGGGCAATGCCTCGCCTTCCCTGCGCTGGCTGTATCTCGGCGGCAGCGACATTGTGCCCGACGCGCCGGTGCGCTCCGGCCAGGTGACTTTCTCCGCGCCGGGCCTGGCGCCGGGAAACTATGTGGCCCGTTTTTTCGCCCATGATGGCTATACCGAAATCGCGGCGGCGGTGGCGTTCACCGTCATCTTCGGGCTGGGGGAAACAAGCTATGCGGCGGGTGACGACCTCGTCGCGCACTGGCGGCGGGCTGCGGACACACCGCGCACGGCCACCGATTGGATCGGCGTTTACCAGCCCAACCAAACGCCGGGTGCGGGCTCGCCGTCGTTGCTGTGGTTTTATCTCAACGGCAGCCGCACCGCGCCCGACGCGCCGGTGGAAGAAGGAACGATCACCTTCCTCAGTCCGGACCTGGAGCCGGGAAACTATGTCGCGCGTTTTTTCACCAATGACGGCTACACCCAATTATGCGCGGGCGTGGCGTTTGAAATCACCGCCTCGGGGGGGCCGACGCCACCTATCTTCGTCGGCACGCCCAACGCGCTGCGTGACGCCACCGCGGGCGTGGCCTACGCGGGATGCGTGCGCGGCTATGCCCGCGATGACGATCCCGGCGAGACGCTGGCCTTCGCCAAAGTTGCCGGCCCGGCGTGGGTGCAAGTCGCCGCGGATGGCGTGCTCTCCGGCACACCGGCGGCCACCAACCTCGGCGAGGTCGAGCTGGTGATCGCGGTGACCGATCTGTTGGGCAACACGATGCCGGGGACATTCACGTTCCGCGTGCGCGCGCCGGGCGACGGCCGCGTGGAGCGGCTCAATGTCATGTCCTACAATCTGTTTCACGGCTGGGGCATGTTCCGCCACGGCGAGCGCAAAGGATTCGACACCATCGCGCTCTCGCGGGCCGACATCATCTGCACCGCCGAAAGCACCAACAACGCCGGCGGGGGCAGCGGCAAATTCCAGCCCCGCGAAGTGGCCCGCGAATTCGGGTGGCATTACGCCGGCACATCGGGGGATCTCGGCATCCTCAGCCGCTGGCCGGTCACCGCGACCTATCCCGTGTCGGGCGGCGCGGCCCTCGGCGCCCGCATCCGCATTTCTGAAAACCCGCTGCAAGAGGTCGTGGTGTATTCCCTGCATCTGGACTGGCGCTACTACGGCCCCTACGAGGCCAAGGAAGCCTGGTCCACCGATGCGAGCGTGCTGCTCGAAGAAAGCCGGTCGGAGCGAGAGCGTCAGACGATCACCTTGCTGGCGGCCATCCAGGCCCAACTGGACGAAGCCGACGACACGCCGGTGGTCGTGGCCGGCGATTTCAACTGCCCCTCGCATCAGGACTGGACGCCCGCCAATGCCTTCCAGCACGACGGCCGGGTGGTCGCGTGGCCCGTCACGGTGCGGCTGACCGAGGCGGGGTTGATCGATTCCTTCCGCGAGGTCCATCCCGATCCCGTGGCCATGCCCGGCAACACCTGGTCGCCCCTTTACACGGACATCGAACCGCAGGACCGCATCGACCTCGTGTTTTACAAAGGCCGGGGGTGGCAGGCGGAGACATCCGAAATTTTCCACCCCACGGTGGAAGTCCAGGTCACCGATTACAGCCACTCCCTCGCGCCCACGGCCGACAATACCTGGCCCTCGGATCACGCGGCGGTGGTGACGCGGTTCCGGGCCGTCACGCCGCCCGCTTCGCCGTTGGAAAGCTGGCGGCAAGCCCACTTCGGTGCCCAGGTGTCCGACTCCGCGCTGGCCGGCGATCTCGCCGATCCCGACGGCGACGGGCTGCCCAATCTCGTGGAATACGCGCTCGGCCAAGCGCCGCGGGAATTCACGCCGCCGCTCGCGTTTGCCGTGGAGAACGGGGCACTCACCCTGACCTACGCCGTGTCCCTCGCCGCCACCGATGTCATTCTCACGCCCGAATGGTCCGCGGATCTGAATGCCTGGCACACCACGCGCCTGCTCGTTGAACCTCTGGGCGAAGCGGAGGGCTTCCGGCATTTCCGGGTCCG
>CAZQUC010000198.1:0-5562 GCA_964596095.1 uncultured Enterobacteriaceae bacterium | reverse complement strand
TGGAAAAACGCACGTTCTTCCTGCGCAAACGGCTGCCGGGTGGCGGCTCGTGTTTGTGAGTCCGGAATAGCCGCACCACTCTGCGCGTCCGCGCCCGCGCTTGACCCGCCCGCGCGGGAACGCCACTGGTAGGAATTGATGAGTAACAAGATTTTCTACCTCACGACGGCCATCGACTACCCGAACGGCCCGCCGCATCTCGGGCATGCCTATGAGAAAGTGCTGGCCGACGCCATCGCGCGCTCGGTGCGGCTCACCGGGCGGCCCGTGTATTTTCTCACGGGCGTGGACCAGCACGGCCAGAAGGTCCAGCAGACAGCGGAAAAAGCCGGTCTCACGCCCGCCGAGCATGTCGCGCGCACCACGCGCCTCTTCGTCGAGTTGTGGAAAAAACTCGGCCTCAGCCACGACGCATGGATCGAAACCACCGACGCGCGCCACCAGCGGGCGGTGCAGGCCCTGCTCCAGCGGCTGCACGATGCCGGGCAGATTTACAAGGGCGTATATCGCGGCTTTTACAGTGTCCGCCAGGAGCAATACGTGACGGACAAGGACCGCGAGCCGGACGGCACGTTCGGGCCGCAATGGGGCGAGGTCGTGGCGCTGGAGGAAGAGAACTGGTATTTCCGCCTCGACGAGCACCGGCCGTGGTTGCGCGACTTCCTGCGCGCGCACCCGGAGACGGTCTTTCCCGAAAGCCGCTACCGCAACCTGCTCCAGGCCGTGATCGACCCCGAGGGCGGCGACCTCTGCATCACTCGCCCCAAGGCGCGCCTGCACTGGGGCATCGAGATCCCCTTCGACCGCGACTTCGTCTGCTACGTCTGGTTCGACGCGCTCACCAACTACCTCAGCGGCGCGGGCTGGCCCGATGGCTCATGGGAGCCAGGCGGCCCGGCCTGGACCGAGCTGTGGCCGAACGCCTGCAACGTCATCGGCAAGGACATCCTCGTGCCCGCGCACGGCGTTTACTGGCTGGCCATGCTGCACGCGGCGGGCTTCCGCGACGACGAACTGCCGCGTTTCCTCGTCCACGGCTGGTGGAACGTGAAGGGCAAAACCGGCGACAGCGAGAAAATGTCGAAGTCGCTCGGCAATGTCGTCGATCCCAACGTGCTCGCCGACACCTACGGCGCGGACGCGCTGCGTTACTACCTGCTCAGCGACATGACCACGGGCCAGGACGCGGATTTCTCGCTCGACCGCCTGCTCGTGCGCTACAACGCCGAACTCGCCAACGGCCTCGGCAACCTGCTCCAGCGCACGCTAAACATGTCGCATCGTTACTGTGGCGGGAAAGTGATCGTCAACGATTACGCCGATGATCTGACCGCCGAAGTCGAGGCCGCCGTGCGCGCGCTGCCCGCGGCGTATCTGGCGGCGGCGGAGGCGTGGCAGTTCAACAAGGCGCTGGAGGCCGTGTGGGTGGTCATCGACACCTGCAATCGCTTCATCGAAAAGACCGAACCGTTCAAGCTCGCCAAAGATCCCGCGCAGGCCGCGCGCGTCGCGGCGATCTTACGATATTTGGGCGAGGCGCTGGTTCACATCTCCATCTTCCTCGAACCCGTCTGCCCGTTCGCCGCGGCCGCGATGCGCGGGCAATTGCGCTGGGACAAACCCGAGGGCTTTGCGGTGTCCGACCTGACGTGGGGCCTGCTTCCCGGCGGCCACGAACTCGGCAAACCGCAGCCGCTCTTCCCGCGCGTGGAGCCACCGGCGGCGGCCTCGTCGTAGCGAGGGCCTCCGGCCCACCGCGGGAGGGTGCGTCCCGGCAAACCCGAGCGTATTCACTGGCGGCGCTCCCTGGCGGCGCCGCTTCATCTGAAATATCACCTCTTTCCGCCGGGCCATCGTCCCAAGCGGTGAGCGGGACGCCCCCGCCACGATCAATACCGCACGCGGTAGAATTTCACGCCGGAGAGGGGTTCGGTGAGCGGAGAGGTGGCGGCGGGTTGCGCCGTCCACTCCGGTTGCAGAGTGGTGGACGTTTCCAACGTGCCGCCGGTCCACGTCACGGTGACGTTGCCCGCGCCACTCGGAACGATGGTGAGCGTCGGCTCGTCGCCACCGCCACCGCCGGTGTAGCCGACATTGTGGCGGCCGGGCGTGACGACACCTTCAAAGCCGGCGGGGAACCGTTGGGCGGTGTCGTAGCCCGTGGAAGTGGCGCCGGCGGTATCGGCAATGTCCCCGCCATACCACGCGCCGGCGGAGAGGAAGGTCAGGTCGTCGCCTTTGCGGGCGAGGGTGTCGGGCGTGTAATTGGTCTGACCGAGATCGACCCCGCCATACACCCGGCCGGTCAAGGCCGGCGGCAGGGCGCCATCATCCCAACTCCGAAATGCCACGGCGTCCACCAAGGTGCTCCACGGCTGGGGATCGAGGATGCCGTCATCGGCGCCGGTATTGCTGGGCGGGACGGCGTCATCCAGATCCTGGCCGACCCGGCCGGCGAAATACCGGACGAGAAGGAACGTGGTCGCGCCGTTGTTGCTGTCGCCGGCGATGTCTCCCGCGCCCAGAGTGGCGGGCGTGCCGAGGAAGGTTTCCGGAGCGGGAGCGTTGTCGCCGGTCCACGGCGTGGCGGTGGCGTAGCCGGCGCCCGCCAGCAGGAGGCCGTTGGAGCCCGTGGCCAAGCCGTCCAGGCTCCACGCCCGGTAGATGGAACCGGTGTTGGCGCCCGACGAATCAAGTTGCAGCAGGGTGTAGCCGTTGGTGCTGAAGGCCGTGTCGGTAGTGGCGCGGAATTCGATGAATTCGGCGTTCCCGTCCGCTCCCGGCGGATTGACGTTGATTTCGTTGATGACCAGTGAAGCGGCCACCGGCGACGGCGGCGCGGCGTGGTTGTAACGGCCGGGGCTGGCGCCGCCTTTGAAGTTACCGAAATAGCTGGCGCCGTAAGTCACGGAGGTGGCATCCGTCGAATCCAACTGCCCGCCATACCATTCAGCCGCGGTGTTGGGAGTCAATTGACCGGGATAACGTGAGAGGTTTTGCGGGGTGAAGCCGGGGCTGACCAAGGTGACGGCCGCATTGGTCGAGGCTCCGAAGCCGATGCTGTCCACAATGTCGGCGGCGGCGAGGGCGGAAATATTCGAACTCACGGCCGGCTGGGCGCCCTTGACCAGCAGGATCAACGGCGCGGCGTCGGGCGCGATGTCCCCGGCGTCCAAGCCGGGCGGATCCTCGCGGTTGGTGAGCGGCGAGATGAGCCGGTTGGGCGCGTCATAGGGCGTGACGTTGTCATAACTGTCGCCCAGCAACAGCAGGCCGTTGGCGCCGGTGGAAAGCAGGCTCAGGTCGATGGATTCGATAATCTTGCCGTTGTCGGCGCCCGTCCGCCCGTCGGCGATGACGAGCGTCAGCCCTTGCAGTGTGGTGACCCCGAGACCGGTGTCGATGAGTTCGACGTATTCCGCCGACGCATTGGCCGAGGGCACCGGGGCGACCTGAACTTCATTGATGCGGATGCTGGTCACAGTTTCGGAAGCGGCCGCGAGATTGGCCCGGCCTGGCGTGGCCTGACCGCGGAAACCGCCGAAGACCGGACGATCCACATCGGCCCGGAACGCGATGGACGTGGCGCTGTTGCCGCCGTAATCACCGCCATACCAGGCGGCCGCGTCATTGGCGGCGGCGTTGGCGGCTTTGCGGGACATGTTGTCGTAGTCGTAGGCCGGCGTCGCGGTGATCTTGCCTTGAGCGTAGGTCTTGCCGGTGGTGGCGTTTTCAGTTTGATCGAATCCGATGCTGTCCACGATGCTGGTCCAAGGCGTGATGTCCAACACGCCGTCGTTGTTGGTGTCCAAATCCTGATCGACAAAACCGGTGTAGCCGCGGACGAGCAGGAGGGTGAAGCCGTCGCTATAGCCGATGTCGTCATCGCCCATGCTGGAATAGCGTCCGAGGGGCGTGCCAGGATCGGTCGGATCGCCGAGCTGGGTGTCGGGATCGAGGTAATTCCCCCACGGGCTGCGGCCTTCGTTGTAGCCATTGCCCAGCAACAGCAAGCCGTTCGGGCCGGTGGAAAGCGGACCGAGGTCCCACGCCTCGCGGATGACGCCCAACTGCGCGCCGGCCTCGCGGTCGTTGGAACCGATCAGGAGCAGGGACAGTCCCTGCAAATTGGCCGCCCCGCCGGCGGCGTTGATGATCTCGATGTATTCGTAGTTGGCGTCGTCGGTGCCGGGCGGGTTGAGCGAGACCTCGTTGATGAGGAAGTTGCCCGGCGCGGGAGCGCTGTTGAGATTGGGCTGGCCCGGCGTCACCTGGCCTTTGAAGCCTCCGAAGAATGTGTTGTAGATGATGGAATCGAGCGTATTGCCGGCGATCTGGCCGCCATACCATGCGGTTTTGTCGTTAGGAGTCGTATTATTCAGGCGGCGGGCAATGCTGTCGGGGTTGAAGGCGGCGGGGCCGGACGAATTGTTCAACATCGACGCGGTGTAGAACGGTGTAGAGGCGCTGACGGAGGGGATGGATTCGCCCCG
The DNA here is from genome assembly GCA_964596095.1 of uncultured Enterobacteriaceae bacterium. Classification (GTDB taxonomy): domain Bacteria; phylum Verrucomicrobiota; class Verrucomicrobiia; order Verrucomicrobiales; family V1-33; genus CAJBME01. The sequence continues at coordinate 1,069 of CAZQUC010000198.1, read as the reverse complement.
ATCATAATAGCCAATGCTGTCCACCACCTCCGTCCACGGCACGATGGCCTGACCGCCCGCCGGCACCGGAGTTTCCGTCCAGTCCAGCACGAAATTATTATTCACATCAACATCACCCAAATTGTTGGCGGGGGCGTTGGTGAGGCCATTCCAGCCGCGGACCAACAGAAAAACCAACCCGCCATTGGGATCCAAATCGTCATTGCCCATCCCGGACCACGGGGCGACGCCACTAGGATCGTAAGCCGTGGTGGCCGTTGCCTTGTAGCCGGCCCACGGCCCGCCCGCGGGGGAGCCGTCGTAGCCATTGCCCAGGATCAACAACCCGTTCGTCCCCGTGGACATGCCATCGAGATTGTAGGCCTCATTGACTCCGCCCACGGACGGCCCTTTGGCGTCGATGACCAGCAAGGTCAGCCCGTCACAGGATTCCACCCCATCCGTCGAACTGCGGAATTCGATAAATTCATAGTTCAAATCATTACTGGCACCTGTTTGAATATGAATCTCATTCAAGAGGATGGTGGCGGGGGCGCTGGCAAGCAGAGCCAACCAGCCGAGCACGGAAAACGCGGATTTGATCATAGAGGTATCAGCAAGGCGGGACAGGGGTCGTGGGGGAAAGTGGCGGACGAGGCAGGGGTCTATTGTGGCAAAATGCCGGCTCGAACAAGTGAAGAAGGCCGGTGAAACGAAGAATTGTGACTTAACTGTAACGAACGGGAGCCGCTTCGGTATGGGAAATTTTGTCGCTATTCGTGAATCAGGGCGATTCCGTAATCCGGAGGTAATCCCCGGCCGGCCTCCGGATCCGCGACTTCCCGCCCTTTTTATGAAGTCCGAGACTTCCCGCGCGGCGTCTTGCCCTTGCCGCCGCCACGGCTGCCCTGGCGGTAATTGACCGGCTGGCGCGCGGCTTTTTCCGCGCCGACGGGGGCGGGCGCGGCGAGACCGGCGTCGGCTTTGAGTTCGCGGATCTGGTCGCGCAGCAGGGCGGCGCGCTCGTATTCGAGAGCGATGGCGGCCTCGCGCATCTCCCCCTCCAACTCGCGGATGAGGTCGAGCACGT